>JAFAZI010000082.1 GCA_019239875.1 Frankiaceae bacterium | reverse complement strand
CCCAGCAGCTCCTGCTCCTGCTCCGAATCCACCCGCACACTCAGATCACCCTGCGCCGCCAACGCCAACGCCCGCGACAAATCCTCCACCGTCGCCTGCAACTGATCCCGCTCCGCCGCCGAACGCTCACTCTCCTCTTCGAGCCGGCATGACACGGCGGCACCGAGGACGGCGATGACGGCGCCGCACACGGTGATCAGGACCAGTGGGCCGGCGGACTGCCGGTTGAGATCGTGGGCGATCCAGTCACCAAGCACGATGCCGCCGGACATGCCGAGCGACTGCACCATCGCAATGACGCGACCCGGCGCGATCACTGACGAGCCAGCCGTCGTGACGATCGCCAGAATCCAGAACGGGCCGGAGACGCCGCCGGTGAGGCTGATGATCGCGATCACTACGGACATGTCGATGAAGCCCATGGACAGCAGGAACGGCACCTCGACCGCCGGTGCGTGCACCTTCATCCACGGCACGAGTCGCTGCATGATGACGGGCACCAGGCCGACGCCCAACCAGATGTAGAGGACGGCTTGGTGGTCATGAGTCGGGCCATGACCGAGCCCGGCCATCAGCACGATGGCGACAGCAGCCCCGATCAGCTTGCCGAGACTCGCAATGCTCGCCTCACCGGTGAGCCGGTGCCACGCAGTCCACGCCTTCACGACGACCTTCCCGATCTTGTGACTTCCCTCACGGGTACATCGGGCGATGCGGCACTCGGGTGAAGTTTTCGGCGGCGAATCGTCCGATTTGCCGTGATTTCTCGCTCGCTAGGATCCAGTTTTCGATCAAGGAGGGGAACCGTGGCTCTCCAGTCGTTCTCCCACATCGGGATCTGTGTCACCGATCTCGAGGTCTCGACCCGCTTCTACACGCAGGTGCTCGGGTTCCGCGAGCTGTTCTCGGCCGACTTCGGTGACGAGCTCGTAGCGACCATGGAGGCCGACGGCAGCTTCACATCTCGCATGCTGGCTCGCGACGACCTGCGAATCGAGCTGCTGCACTGGCACGACCAGGCGCCCAGCGGCGACGGCGAGCGGTGCCCGATGACCGCCCGGGGCATCACTCATCTGTGCTTCCGGGTCGAAGCTGTCGACGACCTGCTCGACCTCGCCGAGACCTACGGCGGCACCGCACATCCTGCTACTCGCACCGACCTCGACGGCGGCGTGGCGGTCGTGTACCTGACCGACCCCGATGGCGTCCGCATCGAGTGCATGGCCGGCGTACCTGATCTAGCGGGCTGAGCCGCACAGTTCAACATGGGGTTCAGGGCACGACACGCGGGCGTGTCTGCCACAAAGTCCATGATCATCAGAGAAGGGGCTGACGAGTGGGGACCTACGCGATCACCGGATCCGCATCCGGCATCGGTGCCGCGACGGCGAACCGGCTACGCGCTGCCGGTCACGACGTCATTGGCGTCGACCGGGTCGACGCCGACGTGATCGCTGATCTCGGCACGCCCGACGGCCGTCGAGCCGCCGTTGCCGCCGTGGCAGAACGCTGTGACGGACGACTGGCCGGGTTCGTCCCATGTGCGGGCATGGCCGGACTGCCGGGCCGGCCGGGCTCCCTGCTGGTCAGCGTCAACTACTACGGCGCCGTCGAGATGATCGTCGGGCTCCGCGACCCACTGGCAGCGGCGGCCGGCGCGGTTGTCGCGATCAGCTCGAACTCGACCACGTGCCAGCCGGGTTTCTCGCTGGAGCTCGTCGACGCGATGCTCGCGGGGGAGGAGACGCTGGCGCGCCAGGTCGCGGACGAGGCCGATTCGTTGATGGCGTACCCGGCGACCAAGACCGCCATCGCGCGGTGGATTCGCCGGCACGCGACGGCCCCAGAGTGGATCGGTGCGGGAGTCCGGCTGAACGCTGTCTCTCCGGGCATGGTCGACACGCCGCTGGTCGAGGAAGGGCGCGCGGACCCGACGGTGGCACCGCTGCTCGACATGTACCCGATGCCGATGGGACGGGCCGGCCACCCCGAGGAGATCGCGGCGGCGATCGAGTTCCTACTGGTCACCGAATTCTGCGTCGGCACCGTGCTGCTGATCGACGGCGGAACCGAAGCGATGTTCAGACCGGACGACTGGCCGACTCGCTGGAACCCGTGAGCATCGGCGCGGCGAGCAGCGCGGCGAGCATCCAGGCAGCTGCATAGAAGAATCCGGCCTCGGCCGAGACGTGCGCCCACAACAGCCCGACGACGGCGGATGAGGTGAGCGCCCCGATGCCCTGGACGACGCCGAGGCACCCGAACCCGTTGGGACGCAGCTCATCGGGCAGCAGTACGGCGATGGCCGCCGACTCGGCGGGTTCGGCGAATCCGATGCCGGCGCCCGCCATAACGAAACCGACGAGCAGCCAGGCGATCTGGTGCGGCCCGACGGCGAAAACCGCGTAGCCGATCAGATACGTCACGGCGCCCAGCCCCATCGCCTGGCGCGGGCTGGCGCGGTCGATCAAGCCGCCCGCGACGATCGCCGTACCGGTTGCGGCGAGGTTGTGCGCGGCATAGAGCAGGACGGCGATGCTGGTGGCGTGCGCGAGGCTGCGGCCATCGGTGTGCAGCAACACCGTGCACCGAAGGATGAGCAGGGACGCCGCAAGGTTGCCGAACTCGAAGAACGCCGGAGCAACCAGCACGCGGAGCAAGCCGGCGCGGCGAAGCTCGCCCAGGTTGTAGGACAGCACCTTGCGGCCCTTGCTCGAGCCGAGGCGATGTTTCGCCTCGCGTGCCGCGATCGCGATCGCCACCGCGGCCAGGAAGCCTGGGACTGTGGCGACGAGGAGCGTCGGGCGAATGCCAATCGTCGCGACGAGCAGAGCTGCGAGCAGCGGGCCGCCCACGGCGCCGAGGTTGTCGCCGGCGCGCTCGAGGCCGCTGGCCCGGCCGTACGCGGACGCGGGAACCAGCGAGTAGAGCACCGCGTCCCGTGCGGGTGAGCGGATGCCGCGGCTGATCCACGCCACTCCACGCAGGATCGCGACCTGCCAGATCGCCACGGTGAGGCCGATGGCTCCCGTGGCGAGCGCGGTGCCGACGTACCCGCCCTGCACCAGCCTGCCGCGTCGTTCGGGGTCGACCGCGAGCGGCCCGCCGGCCAGCTTCGCGACGCCGATCAGAGCATCGGAGACACCCTCGATGACCCCGAGCGCTCCGGGTCCCGAGTGCAATGTCGCCGTCACGAACGTGGGGAGCGTGCTGGTGGTCATCTCGTGACCGAGATCCGAGAACAGGCTCGCCGCACCGACGGCCGAGACGCCGGGCGTGAGCCATTCGCGTTCGATATCGGTCACCCGCCGACTGTAGACAGCACACGCGTACGAACCGGCGGCGAGCCCGGCGGCGCCGGGTGCTCACGGTTAGACATCCGGTACGTCGGGGAGGCTCTCCGCCATGAGTGAGTCAATCGATCCCGCCGACACCGTCTCCTACGACGCCGTCACCGACGACGAGGCCCGCGACCGTGACGGGGTTGACTCGCTGCGAGACACCGAGGCGGAGCAAGGCGACGAGACCGAGGTCACGGACCGCATGGCGCTCGACAGCGAGGCGGCACGGGAGGCAGACGCCGACCTCGACCGGATCGGCGGCGAGACCCCGCGGCTCGACTGAGTCTGCGTGGGCTCAGCCCGCGAGGTACTTGATTGCTCGGCGGGCCGCGTTGTGGCCGCCCATGCCGTGCACGCCCGCTCCCGGCGGGGTCGCTGCAGAACACAGGTAGACGCCCGGGATGCCAGTGGCGTACGGATCGAGCGCGGCCCTCGGCCGGAACACGATCTGCTGGATGTCGTTGGCGCCGCCCGCGATGTCGCCGCCGCTGTAGTTCGGGTTGTAGGACTCGAAGTCGGTCGGCCGCATCACGTGCTGCCCGACGATCCGTTCCCGGAACCCCGGGGCGAACCGTTCGATGTGGTTGAGGATCGCATCGGTGGCATCGCCGTCGTAGCCGCGTGGCACGTGGCCGTAGGTCCAGATCGGGTGGATGTCGCCCTCGGACCGAGACGGGTCGCAGAGGTACTGCTGGGCGAGCAGGATGAACGGTCGGTCGGGCACCCGGCCTTGGTGGAGAGCGGCCTCACCGGCCGCGACCTCCTCGAAAGTGCCGCCCACATGGACCGTGCCGGCCCGTCGACATGCCTCGTTGGTCCACGGGATCCCACCTTCGACGGCGAGGTCGATCTTGTACGCCGCTGGGCCGTATCGGTACTTGCCGAAGGCCCGCCGGACCCGTGGCGGCAGGTCGTCGCCGGCGATCGACAGCAGAACCGATGGTGTCGTGTCGAAGATCTGCACTCGCGACGGCGGGAGCTCGCGCATCGACGTGACTCGGACGCCGGTCTGGATGGCGCCACCCATTGCAGTGAGGAGACTCGCGAGCGCCTTGGTGATCGAGTGCGAGCCGCCGACCGCGATCGGCCATCCGGTGTCATGGCCCGCAGCGATGAAGGTCGCGCCGATCGATGTCGTGAACGGCCGGTGCAGCGGCTGGAACATGTGCGCGGCGATTCCCCCGAACAGGCCACGCGCCTCGTCGGTCGAGAACCGCCGGACGAACCTCGTGGCTGGCAGCGCGGCCCGCATGCCATGCGCCGCGAGCAGCAGCGGGTGCCGCGGGACGTGCAGCAGCGGCTGCATGATGTCCGCCGCGACGGCGGGGTAGTGCTTTGCGGTCCGACCGAAGCTTCGGCGCCAAGCGGTGCCGTCACTGCCCAGCCCAGCCGCGGTCTCGTCGATGGATGTCAGGAGCACGCCAGCCCGACCGCCGTCGAGTGGATGCGCCACGTCGACGTCCGGCCACCGCCATTCCAGGCCGTGATCTGCCAGTGGCAAGGTTCGCAGGTACGGCGACGCGATGCCGAACGGATGAACTGCGGAGCAGACGTCGTGCAGCACACCAGGCACCGTGAGCTCCGCCGTGCGCGTGCCGCCGCCGATGACGTCGGCTGCCTCGAGAACCGTGACCGAGTACCCCGCAGCAGCGAGGGTCACGGCCGCCGCAAGGCCGTTCGGGCCAGATCCGATGACGACGGCATCGACGGCAGAGTCGGCGCTCACGTCGTCGAGTGTGTCGTAGGGCAACCTGTCGTGACGCTGGGTGATCACGAAAGATCGCTGAGTCACGACCTAATTCGGACATATCGCCCTTCTCCGTCGAGGTCACCTGATCGGGCTAACGGTGGCGCGTCGTTCGGCGTCTACGTTTTCTGCATCCGCTGCGTCCACAGTGACGCGTCGCTTGCCCAGGCGGCGGTAGGTCGGGAGTGACGATCGTGCGACGTCCCACTTTCGCGCGGAGCCGGAGACCGGTGCTCCTCGGCGCTGCACTGTGCCTCTCCCTGGGTGTGCTCACCAGTGTCGAGGCGCCAGGAGTGGCGCATGCGGTGCAGGCCGCCCAGGACTCGCTGCCGCTGACGACGAGTCCGGCCTTCACGCCCAACATCAACCCGAGCGGCACCGGTGTCGTCTACGCGATCGGGAAGGTCGGACCGAACGTCTACGTTGGCGGGTCCTTCACCAACCTCAGCCCGCACAACGCGCCGGGCAATCCGACGGCCGTGACCAACGTTGCGGCCTTCAACGCCACGACCGGCGCGATCGTCAAGACCTTCACACCCAACGTGAACAACACCGTGTGGGCGGTCCTGCCCGGACCGACACCCGGAACGGTGTACGTCGGCGGCAGCTTCACCACCATCAACGGAACGACGTCGCACCTCGCGCTGCTCGACAGCACCACTGGCGCCGTCGTCCCGGGATGGACCTCACCGAGGTTCGACGGCGCCGTGAACCGGCTCGTGCTGGCGAACGGGCGGCTCCTCGTGGGGGGCTGGTTCACGGTTGTCGGCGGCCAGTCACACAAAGGGTTGGTGAGCCTCAACCCGAGCACCGGCGCCGTCACGCCGTACATCCCGAGCGCCATGTCCTTCACCGGTCACCACAACTACGACGTCAACTGCACGGCCGGTACCAACTGCGCAAACGGGGCCGTCGGCGTCAAGTCGCTGGACGTCAGCCCCGACGGCACGCGGCTCATGGTGGTCGGCAACTTCACCTCCGTGGGCGGCACGCCACGCGACCAGATCGCGATGGTCGACCTCACTCCTTCCGGCGCGAGCCTGGACCCGAACTGGGCGACGCAGGGATACACCTCGCCCTGCAAGCCGGCCTCCTTCGACTCCTACACCCGCGACGTCCAGTTCTCCCCGGACGGCTCGTACTTCGTCGTGGTCACAACCGGCGGTGGCGGTCCGACCGCGCTCAACACGGACGGCACGCGGTCGCTGTGCGATTCCGCGGCCCGGTTCGAGACCAGCGACACCGGCGTCGATATCCAGCCGACGTGGGGCGACTGGACCGGCAACGACTCGTTCTGGTCGGTGTCCGTCACCGGCACCGCGATATATGCCGGTGGTCACGAGCGCTGGGTCAACAACAGCACCGGCTCGGACACCGCGCAGGAAGGCGCGGTACCGCGGCCGGGGATCGTGGCGCTCGATCCGGAGAACGGCCTGCCCTTCGCGTGGAATCCTGGCCGCAACCCGCGTGGCCAAGGCGCCTACGCGATCCTCGCGACGCCGGGCGGGCTCTGGGTCGGCAGCGACACCGACTATCTCGGGTACTTTCAGGACTTCCGCGCCAAGATCGCATACTGGCCGTTGGCAGGCGGCGAAGTGCCGCCACCGAACGAGATCGGCGCACTCCCAGGCACGGTCTACCTGCTCGGCACCGCCGGAAGTCCGAGCGTGATCCAGCCGGTCGGCTGGGACGGCGCGGCGACCCCGACCGTGGGCTCGCAGCAGTCCCGGTTCGACGCCTCGAACGTCCGGGGGGCGTTCGAGGTCGATGGGAACCTCTACTACGGCACGAGCTCGGGCGGCCTGTTCGTGGCGCCGTACGACGGAACGACGGTTGGCCCGTCGACGGTGGTCGACCCGTACGACGACCCGTACTGGAGCGACAAGAGCACCGGGTCGGGGACCATCAAGTACCGCGGCACGAAATCGAGCTTCTACAGCGAGATCCCAGCGCTCACGTCCACGTTCTACACGAACGGACGCGTGTACTACACGCTGACCGGCGACACCCACATGCACTACCGGTACTTCGAGACCGACGACGGCGTGATGGGCTCGCAGGAGTTCACCGTCGACGACGGCAACGACTGGAGCCACATCGCCGGCGCGTTCCTCTCCGACGCGACGCTGTACTTCGCGAGCGCCGGCGACGGCAACCTCATGGCCGTTCCGTTCGTCGACGGGCGACCGTCAGGGACGCCGACGCTCGCCGACACTTCGATGGACTGGTCCAGTCACGGCGCCATCGTCATCGGCGGGTCCCAGGTGCCCACGAACCAGCGCCCGGTGGCCTCGTTCACGGCCAGCTGCCCGACGCCCGATGCTTCGTGCATCGCGGACGGCAGCGCCTCGACCGATGCCGACGGTTCCATCGTGAGCTACAAGTGGGTCTGGGGCGACGGCACCACCACCACGACCACAGGGTCCACGACCAGCCATGATTACGCCATCGGTGGCGACTACACCGTGACCCTGACCGTGACCGACGACGGTGGCGCCGTCGGCTCGTCGTCGCAGATGGTCACCTACACGAGCACGACCGCACCTGCGATCGCCTTCCGTGATGCCGCCGGGTTCGACGGCGCGACCGCCTCACCTCACGTGACCATCCCGGCCACTGTCGAAGCCGGCGACGAGCTGGTGTTGTTCGAGAGCTATGTGTCGACGTCCATCACCACCTCGCCGCCGGCTGGCTGGACCCAGGTGGCGACCGCGACGGCGAACAACCTGTCGACAGTTCTGTACTCCAAGACCGCGGCTGCGGCCGATGCCGGCAGCACCGTCACGACCAGCCTGTCGGCCTCGGCTCGATCCAGCCTGGTCGTGGCGGCGTACGCGAACGCCGCACCGACTGTTGAAGCGGCCAAGTCGCTGTCAGAGACGAACTCCGCCACCCATGTCTCGCCGACGCTGCTCGGCCTGAGCCCCGGCTCCTACGCACTCACATGGTGGGGTGACAAGTCCACGACCAACTCGAACTGGACCGCGCCGGCCGGTGTCACGACGCGGTCCGCGGTGTACGGCAGCGGTGGTGGGGCCGTGAGTGCGCTGCTCGTGGACTCGGGGGGAGCGATCGCGGGCAACTACGGTGGCCTCGCCGCGACGACCAATGTGACGAGTGGCTCCGAGGTCAGCTGGACGGTGGCTCTCGCCAACGCTGGGTGATACCGGACAATGGAGTTGTGGCATCCGACAAAACACTGCGGGTTGCAGTCGTAGGGGCTGGTCCGGCCGGCGTCTACATGGCCGCAGCGCTCGTGGACCAGCCTGACCTCACGGTCGAGGTCGACATCTTCGACCGACTCCCGACACCTTTCGGCCTGCTCCGGTACGGCGTTGCGCCGGACCACCTCAAGATGAAGGCGCTCGGCATCACGCTGCAGCGCACGCTCGATCACGACAACGTGCGCTTCTTCGGCAACCTCGAGCTCGGCCGGGACTTCACGGCGGCGGAACTGCTCGGGGACTACAACGCCGTCGTCTACAGCTACGGCGCCGCGAGCGACAAACGGCTCGGTATCCCGGGGGAGGAGCTGCTCGGCAGCATGGCCGCCCGCGAGTTCGTGGTCTGGTACTGCGACGAGCCGGACGCGAGCGTCGGGGACTTCGACCTCACAGCGACCAGCGCGGCTGTCATCGGCCTGGGCAATGTCGCCCTCGACGCCGCCCGCATCCTGATCCGCGACCCGGAGGAGCTCAGCCCGACGGACGTCTCCGACCGGGTCCTCAACGCTTTGCGGGCGTCCGCGATCAAGGACGTGCACATCGTCGGCCGCCGTGGCCCCCAGCAT
Organism: Frankiaceae bacterium; assembly: GCA_019239875.1. GTDB lineage: Bacteria > Actinomycetota > Actinomycetes > JAFAQI01 > JAFAQI01 > JAFAZI01. Next base: position 3,464 of record JAFAZI010000082.1, on the reverse strand, counting down.
GCGAAGTTCACGACGAAAGAGCTTCGCGAGCTCGGTGAGCTCGCCGGCGTCGATGTCTACGTCGATCCGGCTGCAGTGGCCGACGTCGGCGAGATCGACGACAAGGTGGTTGCCCGCAACGTCGAGGTGTTCCGCGAGTGGTCGACCCGAACGCCGACTGGTGCGCCGCGGCGAGTCATCTTCCACTTCTTCGCCACACCGGCGGAGGTGCTCGGGACCGATCGTGTCGCAGGGCTCCGGCTGTCGTTGGCAGACGGTACGACGGAGGACATCGACGTCCAGCTGGTGCTCCGGTCGGCGGGGTATCGCGGGGTCGCCGTCGACGGGGTTCCATTCGATGACGAGGCGGGCACGCTGACCGTCGCGGATCATCGTGTGGTGCGTCCCGACGCTCAGGTGGGCGAGTACGCCTGCGGCTGGATCAAGCGGGGCCCGACCGGGGTGATCGGCACCAACCGATCCGACGCCAAGGAGACGATGCAGAGCGTCGTTGCTGACCTGCCCGCCCTCCTCGCTCGCGAGACCGCTCCCGGCAGCGCGCTGGCAGCGGCTGCCTCGCGCGGTGCGGAGCCGGTCACCCTCGAAGGCTGGGCCGCGATCGACCGCGCCGAGATCGAACGCGGCGGCCCCCGGCAGAGCGCGCGCGTGAAGATCGCGAACTGGGACGAGCTGCTGGAGGCCTCCCGCGCACAGTCCTGAACACGACTTCTGCCGCGGCTGTCACAACTGCGTGGGCTGCCCCGTCGTAGCTGGGTAACGACGAGGAAGAGGTGTGGAGATGGAACCGGTAGTCCCGTTGATCGATCAGCCCCGCGGCTTGCTCCGGCGCTTTGCCTGGCGCTACTCGAAGAAGCGGTTCGGACGAGTGGCTGACCCGCTCCGCGCGATGGCCCACCATGGCGGCGTGCTCGTCGCGAGCGGTGCCCTCGAGACCGCCGTCGACATGGGGTGGAAGCGACTCGACCTGAACTTGCGGTGGCTCGCTATCCAGGCGGTGAGCGCTTCGATCGGCTGCACGTGGTGCACCGACTACGGCTACTACGAGGCGATGAACGTCGGCATCGACCCTGCGAAGGTGCGAGACGTCCCGCGGTGGCGCGAGTCCGACGTGTACACGGACGACGAGCGGGCCGTGCTCGAGTACGCCGAGGCGGCAACGGCGACGCCCGCCGTCATCAGCGAGGATCTCGTGAAGCGGCTCAACGCCGCGTTCAGCAACGACCAGATCGTCGAGCTGGCGGGCTGGATCGCGCTGGAGAACTTCCGGTCGCGCACGAACGCCGGGCTCGGGCTTCGCAGCCAGGGCTTCGCCGAGAGCTGCGAGGTGGTGCCGCTTGCCGGCTGACGACGCCGCCACGTTCGACGAGCACCGGGGGTACCTCTTCGGAGTCGCGTACCGGATGCTGTCGAGCGCAGCGGACGCCGAGGACGTCGTACAAGAGGCGTTCCTACGCTGGTCGGCGGCGCCCCGCGACGACATCGACGCGCCGCGTGGCTTCCTGACCACCATCGTGGTCCGGCTCTGCCTGGATGAGCTGCGCTCCGCCCGCGTTCGCCGGGAGACTTACGTCGGCCCGTGGCTGCCCGAGCCGCTCGTGGTCGACGAGGACGACCCTGCTAACGCCGTCGAGCTCGCCGACTCGCTGTCCCTGGCGTTTCTTGTCGTCCTCGAGGAGCTCGCGCCGGCAGAGCGGGCCGCCTTCCTGCTCCACGACGTGTTCGAGTACGGCTATCCCGAGATCGCCTCGATGCTGGGGCGGCAGGAGCCGGCCTGCCGTCAGCTCGTCAGCCGTGCCCGGCAGCGGGTGGGTGACCGGCATCGTCGCTTCGATGCCGACCGGGCGATGGGGCAGCAGCTTGCGACCCGGTTCGTCGTGGCCTGCAGCACCGGCGATGTCGACCAGCTCATGGATCTGCTCGCCGAGGACGTCGTCGTGTGGACCGACGGCGGTGGCAAGGCGCGTGCGGCTCGCAACCCGATCTACGGCGCGGCCAAGTCGATCCGGTTCCTGGTCGCGATCACCCAGGACGTCCCGGCGACCGCGACCGTTCGGCAGACGCTGGTCAACGGGCAGCCCGGAGTACTTATCGTCGAGGGGGACGCCGTCACGACGGCGGTCGCCCTGGATATCATCGACGGTGTGGTCGTCGGGGTCCGGGTCGTCGCCAATCCTGACAAGCTGGCCGCGATCCGGCCCTAGCGGCTACGTCGACGGCTTCTCGGTGCTCGCCGGCCGTGGTGGGGGCGGGAGGATCGAGGTCGCGGCTGGGGCGGCCTTGGCCTTCGCGCTCTTCTTCGGCTTCTTGGCTTCGCGCCCGCCCTTGTTCTTGTTGCCCATGGTGGGACGGTACGCCGGTTTCGGTCCCCCTGGCTATTGGATTGACCTAACTAGAGTGAACTACTTGACAAACTCATAAATGGCTCCGAGGATGGCCCCATGACTTCCTCCTTCGGGTCTCTCTCGAGTCTGGGCCTCATCTCCCTGCAGCGTGCGGTCGTCGTCATCGATCGCGGGTTCGCCCTGAACCACAATGCGCTGCGCAACGCCGCCCGCGCCGTGGCGTCTGATCGAGTCGCCGCCCGGCTACGGGCCGATGCAGCTGCCGTCATGGCGGCACAGCCCGCCGTCGAGCGCCGGGTGGACCTCTCCCTCGTTGGCGCCTAGCGAACCACGGCTGCCGGCCGGTTGATCACCGGCTCGCCCTGGTAGCCGCGAGCCACCATCGTGACGAACTGGTAGACCGCGTCCTCCTCGGCCGACAGGGGTCCGGGCACCGCATGCTCGGAGGACAGCCCGCGCTGGACCGACTCGCACGCCCCCCAGTCCTGCCGATTGGTGATGTCCCAGAAGTCGATCGCGTACGACGGGTCGAACTCCGGCCGCTCGATCGCCTCCGGAGCGAAGGCCCACGTGCACTCGACCCGGGTCCGGTCGGCAGCAAGCGGGACGAGCCGGTGCACCATCACGTAGTCGGGGTGCAGGCTGATCAAGATGTTCGGGAAGACGTTCACGTAGATCACGGTGCGCAAGCCCACGGCGTCGAGCCCGCGCAGCATCGCGCCGCCGCTCCTCCCGTCGAGCGACATCGTGGCCATGCCCTCGCGAAGGTCCATCGTGCCGCCGACCCACGCCCCGGTCGACTCGTAGTTGTGTCCGCTGCTCGGTGGGCTGACCGTGCACAGCTCCGGGTGAATCACCGGGCAGTGGTAGCACTCGTGGTAGTTCTCGGTGAGGATCTTCCAGTTCGCCGTTGTCTCGTACTCGTGGCGCCCGGCCACCCGCAGCCGTGACATCTCGTACGGCGCGACGATCGCCTCGAGCGACTCGAGCCCCGTGGCGAGTGGTGCCGCCGTACCGGACCCGTCGACGAAGATCAACCCGTGCCACTCGCTGACCGGCAACGTAAGCAGGCCCCACTGGTCGGCGTCGAAGCCCTCCCGGCCCTTGAAGCCCTTCGCTGCT
>JAFAZI010000044.1 GCA_019239875.1 Frankiaceae bacterium | reverse complement strand
CTCGACGAACTCGGTGCGACCAGCACGCGGATCATCGTCACGAGCGACCTCGACGAGTTCGCGATCGCGTCGCTGGCCGCGGCACCGGTCGATGGGTACGGGGTGGGGACGTCCCTCGTGACCGGCAGCGGTTCGCCGACGGCCGGGTTCGTCTACAAACTCGTCGCCCGGCAGACCGCAGCCGGGACGTGGCAGCCGGTTGCCAAGCGATCAGTCGGAAAGCCGTCTCGGGGCGGTCGAAAGCATGCGGTTCGACGGTTCGGCCCGGACCAGCGCGCCACCGCCGAGGTGGTGCAGATCGGTCGCGAACCGACGATGGCGGACACCGATCGCCGCTTGAGCTCCCCCGTCGTGCGCGACGGCGAGATCCTCACCAGGCTGGATGCGGCAGCGGCGAGGCGACGCTGCGCGGCATCGCTGGCCGAGCTGCCGGCCGAAGCGATGAAGTTGTCGCCAGGTGAACCCGCCATCGAGTTCACCTGCTACGAAGGTGACACCGGGGGCACGACCTGAAAGGGATGTGATGACCAAGGCTTTGCTCGTCGTCGATGTGCAGAACGACTTCTGCGAAGGCGGCTCCCTCGCCGTCGCCGGCGGTGCGGGCGTTGCCGCCTCGATCAGTGCCCTCCTCGCGAGTTCCGACTACGCCCTCGTGGCCGCCACTCGTGACGCCCATCGTGACCCTGGCGACCACTTCGCCACGGCGCCCGACTTCGTGCGCACGTGGCCACCCCACTGCCGGGTCGGCACGCCAGGGGCTGAGTTCCACCCAAACCTCGACACGCAGCGGATCGACGCTGTGTTCGACAAGGGTGCTCATGCCGCGGCTTACAGCGGCTTCGAGGGTGTGACCTCCGACGGCACCTCGCTTGCTGCCTGGCTGACATCGAACGGCGCCTCTGCCGTCGACATCGTCGGCATCGCGACCGACCACTGCGTCCGGGCGACGGCAGTCGATGCGGCACGAGAGGGTTTCACAACCACGGTGCTGCTCGACCACACGGCCGGTGTCGCGCCGGACACGGTTACGGCAGCGCTCGCCGAGATGCGCGCCGCCGGGGTGACCCTGATCGGCGAGGTCTCCTAGCCGTCTTCCTTCTCGTCCTTCTCGTCCTTCTCGTCCTTCTCGTCCTTGTCCTCTCGCAGCTCGCGCTTGAGGACCTTGCCGGTCTCGTTGCGCGGCAGCGAGTCGTGGAACACGATCTCGCGCGGCACCTTGTAGTTCGCCAGGTGTGCCTTCACGTGCTTGCGTAGATCATCGGCGCTCGCCGACGCGCCACTTCGCAGCACCACGTGCGCGACCAGCGCCTGTCCGAACTTCTCGTCCTCGACACCGACCACCGCGACGTCGGAGACGGCCTTGTGCTGGTGCAGCGTCTCCTCGACTTCAGCGGGGAAGACGTTCTCGCCGCCGCTGACAATCATGTCGTCGTCGCGGCCTTCGACGTACAGCCGACCATCTTCCCCGATTCGTCCGACGTCCCCGATCGAGGCGAGGTTCCCCAGCCGCGCCTTGTCTTCGCCGCTGGTGTATCCCTCGAAGGACATGCTGCTGCCGGCAAAGATGCGGCCGATCTCACCGTCCGGGACATCTTCGTCGTTCTCGTCGACCAGCCGCACTGTGACGCCCCGAAGCACCCGGCCCTGCGTGCTCGGTGCGGCGCGTAGGTCCTCGGGCCCGGCCACGCTGACGTAGGCCACCTCGGTCGAGCCGTACAGGCTGTACAGCACGTCGCCGAACCGGTCCATGAACCTCGTGGCCAGTGTGGGCGCGAGCGCAGATCCCGACAGCGCGACGATCCGAAGCGATGACGTGTCGAAATCACCCTCCACGTCGAGCATCCGCTGGCACATCACCGGTACGGCGGCGATGGTGTCCGCCTTGTGCTTCTCGACCAGCTGCAACGTCTCCTTCGGATCGAAGCGCCGCGTCATCACGAACGTCGACCCGAGCATCATGCCGACGGTGAGATTGCCGAGCCCCCAGGCATGGAACGCCGGTGCGGCGAGCACTGTCACCCCCTGCCCGCGATAGGGGATGGCATCGAGGAAGGCGATGCCGCTCACCGCCGCCGCGAGGCCGCTCGGGGCACCGCGCGACGCGCCCTTCGGCCGGCCGGTCGTCCCACTCGTGAGGATCACGTGCTTCGTCTCGTTCTCGGGGCGTGGCAGCGACGGTGTCGCCGTGCCCTCGGCGGCCTCGATCAGTCCGGGGATGCTGCGCTCCGGCGGCTTGCCCTTCTCGACCCACGCGACGAGGTGCGGGAGGCCGTGCGCATGCTTCTCGACCAGCTCCGTGAACTCGTCGTCCGCGATGATCGCGGCGGCCTTCTCGCTCTCGAGGACGTCGCCGAGCTGCGGGCCGGCGAAGCCAGTGTTGAGGTAGAGGATGTTCGCGCCGAGCTTGGTGATGGCCACCGTTGCCACTACGAAGGCCGAGGAGTTCCGCGCCAGGAGTGCGACCGCGTCGCCCTCACCGATACCGAGCGCGCCGAGCGCGGCGGCCACGATGCTGCTTCGCCGGTCGATCTCGGCGAAGCTCACGGTCTCGCGCTCGTCGATCACCGCGGCACGATCGGGATGCCGCGCCGCACCTGCGGCGTAGAGCCCAGCGGCCGTGTTGCCCCAGGCCCGCAGCCCGCGCACCATGCCGACCATCCGATCCGGACGCATCGGGGCGAGCACGCCCACCCGCGCGGCAACCCGCGCGGTCGCGATGCCGCCGGTCACAACCTCACTGGCGAGCGAACCAATCCGTCGTACCACCACGACCAAAGCCTTCCTGTCGGACGGCTGCATCGTATTGCGCGCCGACCGGGTCGTCGCCGCCTAGTTCATCGTCGGGTCGAGCGGGCAGGTCGACACCGCCGACAGCGGCCACGGTTGACGGCGGAGGACGGTCGACCACAACCGGTCGGGCAGCGCGTCGAAGGCGTCGGACGGCAGGGACTCGACGACGTACCAGGCGCCTTCGGCGATCTCGTCCTCCAGCTGTCCGGCGGACCAGCCGGCATAGCCCGCGAACACTCGCAGCGCTCTCAGCGAGTGCGCGAGCACGCTCGGGTCCACCTCCAGGTCGACGGTGACGACCGGGTGCACGACGGGCCGCCAGCCTTCCGGGGTGGCATCGGTGATCACCACACCGAGGGCGATGGCCGCCTGCGGCTCGACCGGTCCGCCCGAGAAAAGTACGGCGGGCTGGCTCGCGAGCTCCGCGACCGGCGGCACGACCTCGAGCAGGGAAGCATCACCGGGCCGGTTGATCACCACGCCGAGCGCGCCGTCATCGGTGTGCTCGAGCAGGCTGATCACGGTGCGGGCGAATGTCGGCTCCCGCAACGTCGGCGCGGCGACGAGCAGCTTCCCTTTGAGGCTGCGCAGCTCCACTAGTAAACGGTAACCGGCAGATCCGTGACGCCGCGCAGGTTGATCCGTTCGTTGCGTGTCGGCGTGCCGGCGAGCACCAGGTTCGGAAAGCGCCGGAACAGCGAGGACAAGGCCGCCTTCGCCTCGCGGCGCGAGAGCGCGTTCCCGAGGCAGTGATGCACTCCCCCACCGAAAGATGCGTGCTGCTTGGCGTTGGGCCGATCCAGCTTGATCACACCGGCATCCGGCCCGAACACCGCCTCATCGCGATTCGCCGACCCGAGGCTCGCCATGACGAAGCACCCTTTCGGAATCGTCAGCCCGTCGACCTCATAGTCCTCGAGCGTCACCCGGCGGGTGAACTGGACCGGACTGTCATAACGGAGCAGCTCCTCGACCGCGTTGTCGTCGAGGTCGGGCCGGTCCCGCCAAATCGCCGCTTGCTCCGGATGGTTGAGCAGCGCCAAGGTCCCGTTGCCGATCAGGTTCACCGTGGTCTCATGTCCCGCGACGTACAGCAGGACGACCTGAGCGATCAGCTCCTCGTCCGTGAGCGCATCGCCCGCCTCCTCTGCGTTGATCAGCGCCGTCAGCAGGTCGTCCGCGGGGTGCTGCCGCTTCCAGGCGATCGCCTCGGCCGTGCGCTCGGCCATCTCGATGTCCGCGGCCAGGATCTGCCGGACCACCTCCGCGTCCGGCACCGGCTCGAGCGAACGGACGATCAGGCTCGACAGCTCTCGGAGGCGGTCGACGTTGTCCTCGGGCATGCCCATCATCTCCGAGATCACCGCGAACGGCAGCGGGAACGCGAGCGCCTCGATGAGGTCGACGCTGCCTTCGTCGGCGATGCGGTCCAGCGCCTCATCGACGAGGTCCTGGATGACCGGCACCAGCCGCTCGACGGTCTTCGGGGTGAACGCCTGCGAGACCAGCCGCCGCAGCCGCGTGTGGTCTGGCGGGTCTCGGTCGAGCATGGACACGCCGCCGCCCCGACGCTGCATGTCGGCTTCGCCGTAGATCTCGTCGTACACCTCTCGCATCGGCCCGAAGGTCGTGACGTTGGTGTCCTCGACCGACAGCCGGTCCTTCAACATCGCGGTCACGTCCGCGTGCCGCCACAGCGCCCAGAAGCCGAACTCGTGCCGCTCGACCGGCACGCTTCCTCGCAGCGCCTCGTACTGCGGATACGGGTCGGCGAGGAAGCTCGGGTCGAACGGCTGGAAGGAAACGACGGTGTCGGTCATGGAGGAAACGTAGCGCCGCGCCGATAACTGCACCAATATAAGTGGTCTGCTACAGTTTCTTTTATGACTCTCTTGCAACTGTCGGTCGACGACCTCGAGACATTGGTGAGCGAGCTGGCCGAAGAGCCGGCGAAATGGCAGGCCCGGATCAGGTTCGGCACCGAGCAGCGCTGGTGGACCCGCCTGTTCGGTGACGACACCGTCGACGTATGGCTGCTGACCTGGGTGCAGGACACCGGCACCGACCTCCACGACCATGGCGAGAGCGTGGGCGCTTTCACCGTGATCTCGGGCGAGCTCGAGGAGGTGCGGCCGGACGGCAACGGAGGGCTGCGCGCCACCCCGGTGTCGCCGGGCGAGGTGTGCCGGATCGAGCGCGGCGACGTCCATGACGTTCGAAGTCCATCGCGCAAGCCCGCCGTCAGCATTCACGCCTACTCCCCGCCGCTTCGCGAGATGACGTTCTACGAGCAGCACCCGAACGGGCCGGCGCCGGTCAAGACCGTGTCCACGGAATCCGAAGGCGACCTGCTATGACCGCGACAGCGATCGACCGCGTGCTCATGACCGCCCGCACCCGCTTGGAACGACTCGATCCGCACGACGCGGCGGCCGCCGCCGACATGGGCGCCCTGCTCATCGACATCCGGCCACCGATCAACCGCCGCATCGAGGGCGCGATTCCCGGCGCGATCGTGATCGACCGCAACGTCCTCGAGTGGCGGCTCGATCCGACGTCGGCTGATCGCATCCCCGAGGCGGCGTACGACGCATGGGTGGTGCTGTTCTGCAACGAGGGATACGCGTCGAGCCTCGCGGCTGTGTCGTTGCAGGACCTCGGGATCTGGGCGGCTACCGATGTCGTGGGCGGCTACCGGGCGTGGCGCGCGGCCGGCCTCCCGACGGAGCAGGGCCTGATCGCGCACCAACCCGCAGGCAGCCCTACTTCTTGACCGTCACGGTGATCGTCGTCGGGTCGCCCGACAGGTTGCCGTAGCTGTCCGTGGCGTTGGTCAGGGTCACCGTGTAAATACCGGCCTTGCGGTACTCGTGCTTAGGCGCGGCGCCACCGCCGGTCGAGCCGTCGCCGAAGTCCCAGCGACCCTTGACCCAGGTGGCACCGGGGAACGGATCGCCGGTGATCGCGAACGCGGTCTTCGCCTTCGCGATCGCCGCACCGTGCGAGATGCCGGCATGGATCACGAGGGGTGTGAAGGCACCGACGCCGTTCGGCGCACCGACGCCGCTCGGTCCGTCGAAGCCCGATGCGGCATTGCACTGCCGGTTGTTCTTCACCGCAACCGTGCTGCTCGACCGCGGCTTGAACCCGCAGTCGAGCGTCCCGAGGTACCTCTTCTTCACCTGCAGGTCGTTGGGACTGGCCTTCGGCTGGCCGATCAGGTGACCGACTCCCTTGGCACATGCTGAGTGTCGCTGACCGCCGCACCAGGAGTTGCCGCCCGTGATGACGTCGTACACCGACGACTTCGCCTTGTTGACGTGTCCGTAGAGCGACATCGTCGGGTAGTCGACACCGCCGGCGCCACCCGCGAGCGCCCACATCGCGGCGATCACCGGCGAGGACAGCGACGTGCCGCCGATCGTCCCCCAGAAGCCCGGCGCGAGGTCGCAGCCGTGACCGCAGTCATAGCTGTCGTAGACCCCGTAACCGGTGTTCGGATCGCCGACCGCCGAGACGTCCGCGGCGAGGCGATGCTTGCCGCAACCGGTCTTGGAGAAGCCACTGATGCCGCGCTGCCAGCCGAAGGCTTTGTACATCACGCTGCAGCCTCCGCCGGTAGCACCCAGGCCTTGGCCGTACGCAACTCCCCGCCGGTTGCCGGGGCCGTTGGTGTTCCACACGGACTCGGACTTGCGGGTTGCGCCACTGGTCAGGTGCAGTGCGGTGCCGCCGACGGCGACGACGTTCGGCAGCGAGGACGGGAGGTTGGGCGACTCGGCCGAGCGGTGACCATCGAGGCTGTTGACCTCGTCCCAGCTGTACCAGCCGTCATCCCCGGTGGATGCCGTGATGACGACCCCGGGGTGGTTGTAGTGCTGCCGGTAGACCTGGCGCGCGTGGCTGCCGAACGAGCTGGCCGGACCCTCCGGGCCGCCGTAGGAGTTGCTGATCTCGGTCGCACCGAGCTTCACGGCGGCGGCAACGCCCTTGACGAGGTTCTTGTCGTAATCATCATTGGTCTCGACCAAGATGATGCGGCACTGGTGGCACACGCCGCGGACCGCTTCGACGTCGAGGGCTTCCTCTCCTGACCAGCCCTTCCTGTCATCCGGCGGCAGCGCGGTCGGGCTGCCGGTCTGCCCGACGACCGTGAACGAGTCGGCCGTCTCGCCGACGTTCACGCCGTCCGCCTTGATCTGGTACTCCTCGTCGAACGCCGCGAGGTCGGCAGCGATTGCGGGATCGTTGTACGCGTCCACTATCGCCACGGTCTGCGAGGCACCGATCGGCGAGTCAGGGTCGAACTGGTAGGCCACCGCCAGGTCACCCGGCGTCAGGCCGATGCCGTCAGGTGCGGTCGGGTACGACGCGTCGACCGTGAACGCTTGTGCGCCAGGGTGTTGCTTCGAGGTCTCGACGTGTCGGACCGCGAAACAGGTGGCTTGGCCTGGCCTCGCGAGATGGGCGCAGACCGGCCGGTTCACCGCGTAGTGCGTGCCGACCCTGGCATGGCTGCGGGGTTGTGGATGCGAAGCCGCGGCAGCACCGCCCGGCGCGACCAGGCTGACGCCGATGACAACGGCGACGCCAGCCACTGCCGCTCCCGATTTCGTGCACCGCAGACTCACATGGACCTCCCGATCCCAACACCCCGTGTAATGGCCTGCGACAGCCTATGGAGAGAGACGGCCCCGCCGCGCCGTTATGACGACATCGGCGTGTAGCCCGGCCGACCGGCCGCGTCCCACTCCTCCCAGAATGCGACGAACTCCTCGCCGAGAAAGGGGTCATCGCCACGCAACGCGATGTTCGCCCGCCGGACCGTCCAGTCCCACGGCGCGAGCTCCACGGCACGTGCGAGGTGCCGCCCGGCGGCCTCGGTCTCGCCACGACCGTGCAGCCAGGCGCCGACCCGGCGCTCGGCCTGCGCGAGCTGTTCCTCGACAGTGCGTGGCGTCACCGGTACGGCGGTCGAGTCCGGCAGCGCGCCGTCGATCACCCATCGCCGCAGCGCATCGTGATGGGCCGCAGCGTCGACCTTCGTGAAGTCGCGGAACTGGTCGTCGCCCGGCGAGATCGTCGGCGGCTTGACGACCTGGCCGGCCTCGTCGATCCACACGGTGCTGGGCACATTGGTGATGCCATACCGCTCGGCGGTGACGTGCGCCGTGTCCACCACTACGGGATAGCTCGGCTCCCCCGCCGCCACCCACGGCCGGGCGTCGTCCGCCGAGTTGTCGAGTGCGACGGAGAACACGGACAGCCCCGCCGGACCGAGCTCGTCCTGGAGGTCGCGCCAGGCCCCGAGCTCGTGCCGGCAGCCGCACCACGACGCCCAGGTCACGAGAACTCGCTTGCGACCCGCGAACTCGGAGAGCGAATGCATCGTGCCGTCGACGTCCGGCAGGGCCAGCTCAGGTGCCTCGCTACCGACCTCGATCGCGGCGGTCGGGACGGAGGCGATGACGGCCGCCACGGCGAAGTCAGCGTCCGCGGCGACGACGTAGCCGAGCGCGGCTGCCCACTCGGCCAGGTCAACCTGGCCGCCCTCGAGCTCGATCTCACGACCGAGCAGAGGGACGCAGACGTCGCCGCGGCACAGCCCCTCCGGCTTCGGCAGCCAGCCGGTGGCGGTCGCGAGTTCCGAGCCATCGACTCGGTCGGCGGTGCCGGAAAGCTCGTGAGCGGTGCCGTCGGTGTCGATCAAGGTCATCGTCATGGCAACGGACGTTAGCGGCCGCCGGTCTGTCGGTCCTAGTGTCCTGAACCGTTAATCCGAGAGCAGTATTTGCTGATGCTTTCAAGGATTTGGTCGGCGGTCTTGGACCAGACGTAGGGCCGGGGGTTGTCGTTCCAGTTCTCGATCCAGCTGCGAATATCGGCGTTGAGGTCGCGGACGCT
>JAFAZI010000040.1 GCA_019239875.1 Frankiaceae bacterium | reverse complement strand
CACGGGATGATCGGGACGCCGGAGCGCAGTGCTGCCGACACGAACCCACCGCGGCCGAACCGCTGCAGCTTGTAGCGCTCACTGAACGGCTTGCCGATGCCCTTGAAGCCCTCGGGCCACACGCCCACGAGCTCACCCGCCGTCATGAGACGTTCGGCGTCCTCGTTGCATGCCAGCGTCGCCCCCGTCTTGCGGGCCATCGGCGCGACGATCGGCAGCGTGAACACCAGATCGGCGGCGAGCATCCGAAGGTGACGGTGAGCCGGGTGATGGTCATGCAGCGCAAGGGTCGTCATCGCGGAATCGATCGGGATCGTGCCGGAGTGGTTGGCGACGATCAGCGCGCCGCCTTCTGACGGCACGTTCTCCATGCCGCGGACCTCGATCCGGAAGTACTTCTCGTAGATCGGGCGGAGCACCGGCATCGCCAGGCTGTCGGTGAGGTCGGGATCGAACCCGAACTCGTCGACGTCGTAGTCGCCCGACACGCGCCGCCGGATGAACGCCATCGCGCCCGCCAGGCGGCGTTCCCAGTCGGCGGACTTCTCCTGCTCGGCCGCGACGATCTCCTCGACCGGTGCGGCTGGTTCTGACTTCGGCGCCCGGCGGCGGCGGGACGCGCCGTCACGTCCGCCGTCGAGCGGGATCACACGCGCCTCAGGCATTGATGCTCCCCATACCCACCAGACCGCGAACGATGCCGGCTGCCGCGTCCATCCGCTGCGGGTCGATGATCCGGGTGAGGCCTCGTCCCGTCACGAAGTCATCGAACGCGTCGAGTGTCGAGTACTGCGGGACGTAGCCGAAGTCCTCCTGCAGCCGCGTGGTGTCGACACCCCGCCCGAACTGCAAGAACTGAAGCTGTTCGGGCGAGAAGTCCACGAGCCCCGTACGCCGGAACATCGAACCGACGAGCGACACGGCGGGGGACGGGAACGGCACGGACGTCCGGCCCGCGCGACGGATCGCCTGCGACAGCAGCAACACGCCCTCCCCGGCCACGTTGAACGTGCCGCGATGGTCCTCGGTCACCGCACGACGCAGGACCTCCATGCCGTCCGACTCGTGCACGAACTGCACGCGGGGATCGAAGCCCATCGTGGTGGGCACGACCGGCAGCGAGAAGTACCGGGTCAACGGGGTGTCGATCCGAGGACCGATGAAGTTCGCGAAGCGCAGCAGCGTCACATCGACGTCCGGCCGCCGCCGGCCGAGACCACGAACGTAGCCCTCGACCTCAACCGAGTCCTTGGCGTAGCCGGAGCGTGGCAGGGAGCGCGGCTCCATGTTCTCGGTGAACAGCGCCGGGTCACGCGAGGACGAGCCGTAGACCGCGGTCGTCGACTTCACGACGAGCTTGTGGACGCTCGGGGCCTTCTGGCAGGCAGCAAGCAGCTGCATCGTGCCGATGACGTTGATCTCTTTCATCGCGGTTCGGCCGCCGGCTCCGAACGGCGTCGCGATCACGCTCATGTGCGCCACGGTGTCCACTTGGGCGGAGGCGATGACCTTCGCGATGATCGGGTTGCGGATGTCAGCCCGCACGAACTCGGTCCGGCCGACATCGGCCTTCGGCGGTACGACGTCGACACCGATCACGCGCTCGATCGAGGAGTCCTTGGACAGCTCAGCGGCCAGCAGCCCCCCGAGGTATCGGGAGACCCCGGTGACCAGAACGACCCGAGTACTCACGACGAAAAGGGTAGTCGCCGGACGATTCGGCTGATCAACAGCCGTCTAACGGGAGGCCTGCTGAGGTAGCCGAGCGATCACGACCGGCTCACCTCGGGTGATCCGCAGCTCTTGGCTGGCATGGCCGGCGTTGACCGCGAGCATGACGGCACGGAATGAGTCCTCGCACAGCGTGAGGCGGCCGCGCGGCACGTCGCCGTAGGTTGCCGTGAACGGCACCGCGAGCGTGCGCCCGTTGCACCGCAGCTCAACCGTGTCACCGAAGGAGATCCCCGCCGCTTCTAGATCCGAGCGAGCGAGGTTCAGCGAGACATTGCCGAAGTGGTCGACCAGGCTCACCTCGGCATGCACATGGTCGTCGTCGACGACCACGCTGCGAACCGGGATCCGGGTCAAGCTGTCGGCCGGGATCGCCGGCCCGATGTCGAAGAAGTCCCCGCCGTTCGCCAGGTGGGCCGCGACCGGAGCGAAAACGTCCCGGCCGCGGAAGGTCTTGTGAACGGTCTCCCGCCACAGCTTCGGGTTCGTGATCTCACAGGCTCGGGCGACGCCGCCTCGCTCGTTCCACGCGAGTGAGAGCAGGCCGTTGTCCGGGCCAACGAGCATCGAGCTGTCTGTCGTCTCGACAGCGATTCCACGTGCGGAGGACCCGTGCATGGGATCGACCAGCGCGAGATGCACCGCCACCGGCAGATAGGGGATCGCGGCGGCGAGGCTGTTGGCTCCCTGCTCGACGTCCTGCGCCGCGATCAGGTGGCAGACGTCGAGGATCCGGACGTGCGGCGCGAGCTGGGCGACAACGCCCTTGCACACGCCGACGAAGACGTCATCCAGACCGTAGTCGGACGTGAAGGTCACCCAGTCGTAGCGCCGTTGCTTCGACTCGGACATCTAAGCGGCCCCCAACGAGCTGCGCGGATTCGCTACTTCTTGTTACGCCGCTGGACGCGGGTCTTCTTCAGCAGCTTGCGGTGCTTCTTCTTCGCCATGCGCTTGCGACGCTTCTTGATGACCGAACCCACGAGGAGCCTTTCTACTGCTGAGAGAACGTGACGCCAGGCTACCCGTGGTCGCGATCAACCGGCTTCGACGTAGGAGTGCCGCAGGTAGTCGTGGACCGCCTGCTCAGGGACCCGCACGGAGCGGCCCACTCGCACGGCGGGCAGCGTCGCGGCGTTCACCAGGCGGTACACGGTCATCTTCGACACGCGCATCAGCGTGGCGACCTCCGCGACCGTCAGGAAACGCAGCTCGCCGAGACGCTCGGCGGACGCCGCGGCGCCAGAAGCGCTGGGGTCTCTGGGACCAGCGTGGTCCGCAGCCATGGCACAACCGCCCTTCCACGTCGCGGCGCGCCGGCTTCCCCTCCGGCGCACGCACCGCACACGTGCTGAGGAGAACTGTATCGGCTGGGACAGCATCGCGTCACTGTTGCGCCTGATACTTCACCCGGTCGCAGGATCGAGTGCGTGCGCGACGTCGGGTCGACTGAGGACCATCATCAGGTCGGCGGGCGGATCTTGCCGGCCTTCGTGATGCGCGCGCGGTGCGAGTGGAAGTCCTGCCTGGACAGCCGCTTCATGACCGACGCGGTGTCGCCGCCCATGGTCGGGTGACCGGCGCTGTCCAGCAGCACACCGAGCACCCGCCCTGACTTGTACTTGCCGGTCGCAGAAAGCGTCACGTGGAGGATCGCGGAGTCGGACAGGATCCCGCCGCCGCCGAAGTTGTGGTAGTTCGCGAAGTTGCCGAGGCTGTAGGCGATGAGGTGACCCTTGAAGAACTCCATGCCACGGATGACGTGCGGACCGCTCGCGATCACAAGACTCGCACCGTGGCGGATCGCCATGTGGGCGAACTTCTGCGCGTTGCCTCGGTCCTCGCCGTAGCTGTACTCCTCGTTTCCTGTGACGTGGGTCTTGTCACTGCCTTCGGCGCCCGCGTGCATGTAGACCACGACGACCCTGGCTTGGGTTCGTGCCTTGCGGATCAGCCGCTTCGCCGCCCTGAGGTCGAGCAGGTTGGCCGTCTCCTTGTACGGCGCGAACCCGACCATGGCGACCGGGACGGCGCCCGCGTGCACCACCGTGACCTGCCCGGGCTGTCCGGTCTGCTTCATGTGGTGGTGCCGGATGGCGTGGATCGTCTGCGCGAGGCCAGCCGAACCGAAGTCATGCGAGTGGTTGTTCGCGTTGTTCATGAAGGTGAATCCGGCACGGTGGAGGAAGGCCGCGTAGTGCGGCGGGTTGCGGAACGCGAAGCAACTTCCGCCGTTGTTGCCGCCGCACTTGCCTCCGGTCTGCGTCGTGAGGGTTCCCTCGAGGTTTGCAAACCCGATCTGCGCACGCCATCTGATGGCGTGCTTCACAGCATCGAGGTACGAAGCGGGATCGGGCGGAAGCCGCGGAGTGTTGCCGAGGATCGTGTCGCCGACGGCCGACAGGCGCACCTTTCCCTTGGTCGGTGCAAGGTCTGCCGGGATGGCGACCGACGTCGAGGGCGAGGTGGCTTCGGCGGCGGGCGCAGCATTGCCGGAGCTGCCACCCGAGCCGCACGCGACGACACCGAGTGCGACGGTCACAGTCGCGGCGGCACGTGTGATGCGGCGGTTGGTCATAGGAGCCATTTCCTGCCTCAGCCTGGTGCGCGGTCGGTCATCCGCGTGGGAGCAGTCTGCCCCGTCCGCCGCCTCACGAAGTCACGCCACTCCTGTGGCGTCTCGGATTCCGGCTCGACGGGTACGCCGGTTGCGATCGCCAGCAGGTGGGTCCAGGTCCGCGGCACGACCTGGACGAGCTCGTAACCGCCACCACCGCACGCCAGCCAGCGGCCGTCACAGAGGTCGTGCGCGAGGTCGTGCAGCTTCGCGTGCGCGAGCCGTTGTCCATCCACGGTCAGCAGCAGGTTGGCCAGCGGGTCGAGGGCATGCGTATCGCAGCCGTGCTGCGTGACGAGATACATCGGCGCGAAGCTCCGGAGCGCATCGGGAACGGTTTCGTCGAACGCCTCGTGCCAGTCGTCGTCCCGCACGCCCGGCGCGAAGGCGATGTTGAGCGCGGAGCCTCGAGCGTTCGGCCCGCCAGTGTCCTCGGCGAATCCGGTCCCAGGGAACAGCGTGCGACCCGATTCGTGCAGGCTGACGGTCAGCACCCTGGGGTCATCCCAGAAGATCGCCTGCACGCCGTCGCCGTGATGGACGTCGATGTCGACGTACGCGACGCGCTCGACGCCCTGCGCAAGCAGCCACGCGATGGCGAGCGCTGGATCGTCGTACACGCAGAAGCCGGACGCGCGATCCGGCATCGCGTGGTGCAGACCACCGGAGACGCTGACCGCGTGATCATGCGTGCCGTTGAAGACGGCCTCGACACCGGCCAGGGTCGCCCCGGCGACCAGCGCGCTCGCCTCGTGTATCCCGGCGAAGACTGGGTCGTCAGGCGTGCCGAGGCCGTGGGAAGGGTCCGGTCGCAGCGTCGCCCCGGCCCGCTTCACCGCCTCGATGTAGTCAACGGTGTGGCACATCCGAAGCTGGGTGTCCGTTGCGGCGTCGAAAGCACAGATGTCGATCCGATCGAGGACACCGAACTCCCGCGCGAGCGCCATCGTGAGCTCGACGCGGACGGGGTTGAGGGGGTGACCGGACCCGAAGTCGTAGCCGAGCAGGCGGTCGTCCCAGGGCGCCGCGACCGAGCAGTTCACGGCTCAGCCGGCTCCCGCAGCGAGTTCCTGTGACCGGTTGCGTGCGGCCTCCAAGGCGGCGAGCAGCGCGGCCCGAACGCCGTGGTTCTCGAGCTCACGAATGGCGGCGATCGTCGTACCGCCCGGACTCGTCACGGCTTCACGCAGCTGCACCGGGTGCTGACCCGAGTCGCGCAGCATGACCGCCGAGCCGATGGCCGTCTGCACGATCAGGTCCGCTGCGACGGCGCGCGGCAGGCCGAGCAGGATGCCGGCGTCGATCATCGCCTCGACGAGGAAGAAGAAGTACGCCGGTCCGCTGCCGGACAGCGCCGTCACCGCGTCCAGCTGGTACTCGGGGACCCTGATCACCTTGCCCACCGGGCTGAGCAGTGCCTCGGTGCGCTCGAGATGGGACTCGTCGGCATGAGCTCCTGCTGCGATCGCGCTCATCGCCTCGTCGACGAACACCGGGGTGTTGCTCATCACCCGGACCACCGGCGTGCGCTCGGCCAGGTGCTTCTCGAAGGCGGTCGTGGGTACCCCCGCCACGATCGAGATCACGAGGTTCTGCGGTGACACGACGGGCGAGATGTCGTCCAGCAGCGCGCCGATCTCCTGCGGCTTGACGGCAACCAGCAGGGTGTCGGCACGCGCGACCGCGTCCTGGGCCGACACCGACTCGATTCCCAACCGGTCGCTCAGATCGGTCGCGCGATCCTCGTGGCGCTCGGTGAACAACAGGTCAGATGATGCTCGCCCGGCCCGAAGCAGTCCGGACAGCAACGCCTCGCCCATCTTCCCGGCGCCAAGCACCGCAACGATCTCACTCACCCGCTGATCGTCCCACGTGGCGGCTGAGGGAAGAGCCAGGCTGGGCCTACGACCGACTGGCGAGCGCCCGCAGGAAGAACCGCATGTTGGCCGGACGCTCCGCGAGGCGCCGCATCAGGTAGCCGTACCACTCGTCGCCGTACGGCACGTAGACCCGCATGATCCGACCTTCGCCGGCGATCCGCTTCTGCTCATCCGGTCGGATTCCGTAGAGCATCTGGAACTCGTAGGTGTCCGGCGTGCGACCGGTCGACGCGACGAGCTCTTCGCCGGCGGCGACCAGCGATGGGTCGTGCGTCGCCACCATCGGGTAGCCGGCGCCCTTCATCAGCACCTCGAGACAGCGCCGGTACGACGCGTCGACGTCCTCGCCGCGTTGGAAGGCGACCGTCTCCGGCTCCTTGTATGCGCCCTTGCACAGGCGAACGCGCGAGCCGGCCACGGCCAGGTCTCGACAATCCGCCTCGGTGCGGTGCAGGTAGGCCTGCACGACGGCGCCGAGGTCCGGATAGTCCGCTCGGAGCTCGTGGAGGGTTTCGAGGGTCGCGTCGGTGGTGGTGTGGTCCTCCATGTCGAGCGTCACCGTCGTGCCGACTGACTTTGCGGCCTCGCAGATCTCACGGGCGTTGTCGACGCACATCGAGGTGTCGAGCGCTTGGCCGACCGCGGAGAGCTTGACCGATGCCTCGGCCCGGGACGCCAGGCCCGCCTCGGCGAGGCGGTTGAGCAGGGTGAGGTAGGCCGATTTCGTGGCGGTCGCCTGGGCAGCGTCGGTCGTGTCCTCACCGAGGTGGTCCAACGTGACGTAGAGGCCGGCGTCGGCGAGCCCCTTCGTTGCGGCAACCGCGTCCTCGACCGACGCGCCCGCAACGAAGCGTTTGACCACACTTCGCGAGACGGGTGCCCGTTCGATCACTCGTCGTACCGACTTGCGTCGCGACGCCGTCAGCAGCGCAGCCCGCATCGGCGTCTCCAGCACGTCTGCCAGCGTAAGACCGCTACGCGGGTGCCGGTCCCCCGACGCCGTGGCAGCCGATCGGATCACCGGCGCTGCCGCGCCAACTGGTCAGACCCGCGCGATGACGAGCGGGCCCCAGAGGCGTTCGACGACCACCGGCCACGGCTCGAGTGCCATCGCGACCTCATCGAGAAAGCGTGCCTTCTGGTCACCCAGCGCAATCACGTCCGAGTGTGTTGACAAGGCTCTGATGTGGTCTTCCCGCGTGCGTTCCCGCGACCAGAGGAACTCCTGCTCGAAGACCACTCGAAGGCCGCGCCGCCGCAGATCCGAAGCGGCCTGCAACGGCGTGACGCCCGAGTAGGACACCGGGCGGCTGCCGTGGGAAGTCTCCCAACGCCGATACACCTCGCTTCGCGCGTCCTCCCAGTCGACACCGCTGCCCCATCGGTTGTTGGCCCACCACAGGGCGATGTGACCGCGGGGCCTGAGCACGCGGCGCAGCTCGGCGACCGCCGGCCCGGTTTCCAGCCAATGCCAAGCCGTCGCACAGGCAACGAGGTCGAAGCGCCGGTCCCGAAGCGGCAGCTGTTCCGCGGTCGCGATGGCGGCAGTGACGGCCGGCGACAACCGCCGGAGGCAGCGGATCATCGGCTCGCCCGGATCGATCGCGACGACACGCGCGCCGCGACGCACCAGCTCCCGCGTGGCGATGCCCGTCCCGGCCGCGAGGTCGAGGACATCAGCGTCCTGCAGCGGGCCGGCCGAGGCCTCGATCGCGTCGTACAGGTCGGGTGGGTACGGCGGGCGCACCTCGTCGTAGAGGTCAGCGACTCCGTCGAAGCCGCGACCGATCGACGTCACGGCTCGAGAACAGGAGCGGCCAGGTGCAGTCGGGTGTAGGCCAGCGCCTCGGCGAGATCGGTCTCCCGCTCGGCGCGGCTCTCAGCTCGACGGGTGTTGATCTCGACGACAACCGTGCCGTCGAAGCCGCGCGCGGCGAGGCTCTCGAGCAGCTCGGCACACGGCTGGTCCCCCCGGCCCGGCACCAGGTGCTCGTCACGCGCCGTACCGACGCCGTCGGCGATGTGGACGTGAGCGAGCCGGTCACCCATCCGGCTTGCCATGTCCATCGCGTCGTTCTGCGAGACCGAGGTGTGCGAGAGGTCCAGCGTGAAGTGCCGAAAGTCCTCATCGCTCGGGTCGTAGTCAGGCGAGTACGGGATGACCGCGCGGCCTCGCGCGCGGAGCGGGAACATGTTCTCGACCGCGAACCGGACGTCGGTCTCGTCGGCCATCCGTTGGATCCCTGCGATGAAGTCCCGCGCGTACTCCCGCTGCCAGCGGAATGGCGGGTGGACGACGACGGTGGCGGCACCAAGCGTCTCCGCCGCATCACGGGCCCGGACCAGCTTGGCCCACGGGTCGGTCCCCCAGACCCGCTGCGTGATGATCAGGCACGGCGCGTGGACCGCCGACACCTCGATGCCGTGGTAGTCCGAAAGTCGCCGCAGCGCGTCGACGTCCTGGCTGACCGGATCGGTCCAGACCATCACCTCGACGCCGTCGTACCCGAGGCGAGCCGCCAGCTCGAACGCCGTCGCGGTGGACTCCGGGTACACGGATGCGGTCGACAACGCGATCTTCGCGTCAGGCACCTGGACGACCGCCATGCCCAGGAGCGTAGGGCGTCTCGGTGACGTTCATGTGAGTTCACTAGAGTCTGCGCGTGCCTGAGGTCGATCTCGATTTCCCCCGCCAGTGGGTCGAGTTCGCCGACCCCGCCGATCCCGAGCAGATCTTCCGTTGCGACCTGACCTGGTTGCTGTCGAGCTGGACCTGCATCTTCGGCAGCGGATGTAAGGGAATCCTGGCTGATCGACCGGACGACGGATGCTGCACGCACGGTGCGCACTTCTCGGACAAGGCCGACGAGAAGCGCGTCCGCAGGTTCGCCAAGGCGCTCACCGCCGACGAGTGGCAGTTCCGCAGCGAAGGCCTCAAGGGTGGGACGACGGAGCTCGAGGACGGAAAGAAGAAGACCCGCGTGTACGACGGAGCGTGCATCTTTCTCAACCGTCCCGGGTTCGCCGCTGGCCAGGGCTGCGCGCTTCACCTACACGCGCTCAACATCGGTCTGCATCCGCTGGAGACCAAGCCGGACGTCTGCTGGCAGCTGCCGGTACGCCGCAGCTATGACCGCGTGACACGGACGGACGACACCGAGGTCTTGATCACCTCGATCGGGGAGTACGACCGGCGCGGCTGGGGCGCCGGCGGTCACGACCTGGACTGGTACTGCAGCGGCGCGACCGAGGCGCATGTCGGGCGGGACCCGGTGTACGTCAGCTACGGTCCTGAGCTCGTCGAGCTGATGGGGCAGCCGGCCTATGACGTGCTCGTCGGGCTCTGCGAGGACGCGACGGGTTCCCGCCTCGCGATCCACCCCGCCGACCCACCCGCCTGAGCCGTGACCTCCAGGGTTGCGGTGATCGGGCCCGGCGACGCCGGAGCAGAGTTGTGCGCGATCGCGTACGACATCGGCCGCCGCCTCGCGGCGGCAGGCGTCGTGGTCGTCAACGGCGGCCTTGGTGGCGTGATGGCGGCCGCCGCGGCTGGAGCTGCGGCAGGCGGAGGGGTGAGCATCGGCCTGCTGCCGGGGACCACGACGGACGGGGCAGCTCCGGACCTGACGGCCGTTGTGCCGACCGGGTTGGGCGAGCTCCGCAACGGCCTCGTCGTACGTTCCGCCGACGCGGTGATCGCTGTCGGTGGCAGCTGGGGCACGCTGTCCGAGCTCGCGCTGGCGATGCGGACCGGTACGCCGGTGGTGGCGATCCGGTCGTGGCGGATCACCGACGCCGAGGGCGCCGAGCTCCAAGTCCCCCGAGCGGCATCCGCAGCCGAGGCAGTCGCCGCCGTCCTCCACAGGGGCGAGTCGCAGCACCAAAGCGTCGTAGGTCGGCCCTAGCGTTCCCACCATGGCGACCAAGGCCGCAACCCGCCCGGCATTCCGCTGCGAGGAATGTGGCCTCGAGGTCGCGAAATGGGTCGGCCGCTGCCCCGAGTGCCAGGCCTGGGGCACGGTTGCCGAGGCGGGCGTGCGGTCAGGGTTGAGCGTCGTGGCAGGGCCGGTCAGCGCTCCGGCGCAGCCGATCGCGCAGGTTCCCTCACAGGGCGCCCGACACCGCCCGACCGGCGAGCCGGAGTTCGACCGGGTTCTCGGCGGCGGCCTCGTGCCGGGCTCGGTCGTCCTGCTGGCCGGTGAGCCGGGGGTCGGGAAGTCGACACTGCTGATCTCCGCCGCCGCGAAGATCGCCGAGTCCGGCGCACGCTGCCTGGTCGTCACCGGCGAGGAGTCCGCCGCTCAGGTCCGGCTCCGCGCCGGCCGGATCAACGCCTTGGCCGACGACCTGTACCTGGCCGCGGAAACCGAGCTCACCGCGCTGCTCGGTCACGTCGATGCGGTCAAGCCGGACGTGCTCATCGTGGACTCAGTGCAGACCATCGGGTCCGCCGAGGTGGATGGATCCGCTGGCGGCGTCGCGCAGGTCCGCGCGGTCGCGAGCACGCTGATCAAGATCGCCAAGTCGCGCGGACTCGCGACCCTGCTCGTCGGGCACGTGACCAAGGACGGGGCGATCGCCGGCCCGCGCACCCTGGAGCATCTCGTCGACGTGGTCTTGTCCTTTGAGGGCGACCGGCACTCCAGACTGCGACTGATCCGCACGGTCAAGAACCGGTTCGGTCCCGCGGACGAGGTCGGCTGCTTCGACCTTCGCGACGACGGAATCGTCGGCCTCAGCGACCCGTCCGGCTTGTTCCTGGCGCACAGCACCGCGCCGGTTCCGGGCACGTGCGTGACCGTGACGATGGAGGGGCGCCGCGCCCTCGTCACCGAGCTGCAGGCTCTCGTCGGCGGCGAGCAGCCCTCCCCGCGGCGCGCGTCGAGCGGCCTCGACAGCCAGCGGGTGTCGATGATGCTCGCCGTCGTCGAGCGCCGACTCGGGCCGAAGCTGTCCAAGCACGAGGTCTACACCTCGACCGTCGGCGGGGTTCGCATCGCGGAGCCCGCCTCGGACCTCGCGCTCGCCATCGCGCTGTGCGGCGCCGCCACCGACCGGCCAGTGCGGCCTGGCCTGGTGGCGGTCGGCGAGGTGGGCCTGGCCGGCGAGGTGCGACCGGTCGCCGCACTGCATGCCCGGCTTGCGGAGGCGGCCCGGCTGGGCTTCGAGGCAGCGATCGTTCCGCCCCACTCCGGTGTGACGGTGGCCGGCCTGCAGGTGATCGAGGCCGCAGATCTGCGCCACGCCGTACATCACGCCTTAGTAACGACCTGACCCTCGGGCACGATCTTCACCTTTACACTCAAAAGTCGATATCCAGCGCCACACGAGGGAGTCCGGTGGCAGCCGACCGCGCCGAGGGCGAGTTGCTGCGAACGACGCTGGCCCAGATCGCGCCAGGCACTCAGCTCCGTGACGGTCTCGAGCGAATCCTTCGCGGACACACCGGTGCCCTCATCGTCCTCGGCCACGACAAAGTCGTCGAATCGCTGTGCACCGGCGGCTTCCCGCTCGACGTCGAGTTCTCGTCCACCCGGCTCCGCGAGCTGGCGAAAATGGACGGCGCCATCGTCATCGACGACTCCTTGACGCGCATCCTCTGGGCGGCCACCCACCTGGTGCCCGACCCGACCATCCCCACCGAGGAGTCCGGCACCCGCCACCGCACCGCGGAGCGAGTCGCCAAGCAAACCGGCTATCCCGTGGTCAGCGTCAGCCAGTCGATGCGGATCATCGCGCTGTATGTCGAGGGCCGCCGCTACGTCCTGGACGACTCGGCCGCGATCCTGTCCCGAGCCAACCAGGCGCTCGCGACCCTCGAGCGGTACAAGATGCGCCTCGACGAGGTGAACGGCACCTTGTCAGCGCTGGAGATCGAGGACCTGGTCACAGTTCGCGACGCAGTTGCAGTCAGCCAGCGCATCGAGATGGTGCTGCGGATCGCCTCCGAGATCGAAGGATACGTCGTCGAGCTCGGCACCGACGGCCGCCTCCTGTCGCTGCAGCTCGAGGAGCTGATGGCTGGCGTCGCCCAGGAGCGGGAGCTGATCCTCCGTGACTACATGCCCCCGCCGCATGGCCGCAAGCCCCGCACCGTCGAGGCGGTGTTGACCGAGCTCGACGAGGTGAACGCGACCGACCTGCTCGACCTCGCGGTCATCGCGCGGGTGTGCGGCTTCGGTGCCGCACCGGACGTGCTCGACGCCGCCGTCTCGCCGCGGGGCTACCGGCTCCTGGCTCGCGTGCCGCGGCTGCCCTCCACCGTCGTCGACCGGCTGGTCGACCACTTCGGCGGCCTCCAGAAGCTGCTGGCCGCGACGATCGATGATCTTCAGCTCGTCGAAGGCGTCGGTGACACGCGCGCTCGCTCGGTGCGTGAGGGGCTGTCCCGTCTCGCCGAGTCCTCGATCCTCGAACGTTACGTGTAGCGCCTACGGCCGGGTGGGTCAACGGTCACACGGACACGGGCTCGCGGCCCGGAAGCGACGCGACCCAGCCGTCCGCGCAGGTGTCGAGCATCTTGTGCAGGTCCACCAGCAGCACGGGTCCGGACGCGTTGCGGCGCACGCCGACCACGTACGGCGGAAGCGATTTCGGCGGGGCCTCGGCGGCTTCCGGCAGCTCGTCGGCGGCGAGCACTGCGAGAACCTGATCGACCGCCACGCCGACCGGATCGCCGTCGACGGCCATGACCAGCACATCGCCGTCCTCATCCGACCCGGCGACGCGCACGTCGAGGACCGGGAGCGGGTTGCCCCGGAGCACGATCACCCCGGCCATCGGGGCGCGGGTGCCGGGCAGCCGCTCGAGGCCTTCGAGCCGGACGATCTCGCGGACGTCATCGAGGCGGAGGGCGAACGTCCGCTGGTCGAGGCGGAACATCACGTAGCCGGGGGTCATGCGATACCTCCCGCTGGACGGAAATCGGTCTCCGCGCGACTCGCGAACTGCATGCAAAGTGCGGCCAGCTCGGAGACGCTTCGACCACCGAGTTCGGGCGCGACCCCGTCGAGCTTGCGGCGCCCAAGGGTGTTGGCCGCGGCGCGATAGGAGCGCGCAGCAGCGATCGGCTCCCCCATTCGCTCGAGCGCACCGCCGAGCAGGAAATGGGCAAAGCCGTGTTCGGGGTCCAGATAGACCGTTTTGCGAAGCACAACCAATGCATCGGCATCTCGGCCCAGATTCGTGAGCGCGACGCCTTGGAGGTAGTGCGCCTGCGCCCAGAGCGGGGTGGCAGCGACGACCTCAGCCGCTACGTCGGCGGCCTCGTCGTACCGTCCCTCGGCGATCGCGGAACGAACCGCATCGAGCGGGTCGCGGGTCGGGGCGACCGGCACCGGGGCAGGTGGTGGCGTCACCGGCATCGCGGGGGTCACGAGCCGTGGCAGCTTCGGGATCTCCACCGGACCGGCCGGGCGGCCACGGCGGTCGGCGTCGCCTCGGCGACGGTCCGCGCGGGTCGGGCGTGGCTCGTTCTCGGTGCGGCGATCTGGCAACACCCAGCGGCGTTCGTCGCCGGTCTTCTCCTCGGTCTCGTCGAGCCGGCGGTAGACGAAGGCGTCGCCGAGCGGGACGAGCGTGAAGTCGTCGCTGATCTGCCACAACGTCTCGGCGTGACCGAGGAAGAGGTAACCACCGTCGCGGAGCCGAGAGT
This sequence comes from Frankiaceae bacterium, assembly GCA_019239875.1. Taxonomy (GTDB): domain Bacteria; phylum Actinomycetota; class Actinomycetes; order JAFAQI01; family JAFAQI01; genus JAFAZI01. The sequence goes on along the minus strand of JAFAZI010000040.1, from coordinate 4,338 downwards.
GCAGACGCTTCATCAGGCGCCGGGTCGTCTCGCGATCGAAGTAGATCGTGACGTTTCGGCACAAGATCAGGTCGACCTCGTCCTCGTCGAACGGTGGCGGGTCGGTGACCAGGTTGTGGTGACGGAACTCGACGAGCTCGCGCACCTCGTCGCGCACGACCCACGACCCCGTGGTGGTGTCCATGACGAACCACCGACCGAGGTCGAGCGGATCGGTCATCACGAATGCCCGCTCGCCGTAGTGGGCGAGACGGCCTGCGGTCAACGCGCGCGTGGACACATCGGAGGCGATGACCTTGATGTCCCAGTCGACACTCGGCGGCAACAGCTCACGGATCAGGATCGCGATGGTGTACGCCTCTTCACCGGTCGAACAACCGGCGCTCCACACCCGCAGCCTCTTGCTGTCGGCTGCCTGGCGGAGCAGCTCCGGCATGACGTACTTGCGGAGCGCCCGGATCTGCGGCGGGTTCCGAAAGAAGTGGGTCTCCGGAATCGTCACTTCGTCGAGCAGCGCCTGGCGCTCCCGGCCGCCGTCGGGACCGGTCAGCATCGCAAGGTACGTCGAAACCTCCGACACCTGGGTGGCGCTCATCCGCTCCGCGATGCAGAACCCGAGCGAGTCGCGTCGCGAGTCGTCGAAGGACAGGCCGGCCGCGTCGTGCAGCAGGCTCGCGACGGTCGCGAACTCCGGATCCGACAGTGCGATGCGATTCAAGACACACCGTCCAAACTGGTCGGCGTCGGCCGAAGGAGGTGCGACAACGCCTCGGAGATCTCCGGCAGGGGCAGCTGGACATCGACGGCGTCAGCAAGCATCGCGGCTGCCGGCATGCCGTAGACAGCGCTGGTCGACTCGTCCTGCCCAATGGTGAGGGCCCCCTCGTCCCGCAGGCGCTTCATACCGATGGCGCCATCGCGGCCCATGCCGGTCAGCAGCACGCCGACCGCGGTCGACCGGTAGGCGTCGGCGACCGAGCAGAACGTCGCGTCGACGCCCGGCACGTGGTACTGGCCAGGTGACGGATCCTCGGTCGTGAGACGTAGCCGGTCGTGGACGATCAGGTTGCGGCCGCTGGGCGCGACGGTCACGGTTCCCGGCGCCATCCGCTTGCCGTGCTCACCGAGAACGACCGGCAGCGGGCAGATGTCATCGAGCCAGGCCGCGAGGCCTTCCATGAACCCGTCGGCCATGTGCTGGACCACGACGATCGCGGTGCTCGTGGCCGTCGGCAGGTCTGCCAGAATCGTCGCCAGCGCCTGGGGTCCGCCGGTCGAGGCACCGATCGCGAGTACATCCACCTGGCGGTTGTTGAACTGCTCGCAGTTGACCCGGGTCTCGGTCGGCGCGGCGTGGCGCTGGACCTTCGCCTCCCGCCGTTCCTTCGCCGGGTTGCTCGAAGCGCCGAGCCGAAGCGTGGTGAGAGATGCACCCTGCATGCCGAGCTTGCCGCGCGGGTGCGTGATGACCCGGACGCGGCCGGCGACCCGAAGCCGCTGCCGCAGCGCGTCGGCGTACTCCTCGAGCCGGCCGCTGTCGTCGGGGCCGGGCTTGGCCATCACGTCAACGGCACCAGCGGCGTAGGCAGAGGCGGCGTTCTGTCGATCGACACCGTCGACGAAAGAGGAGTAGACGACGATGGGTGTGGGCCGGGTGGCCATGATCCGCTCGATCGCCTCGATGCCGTTCATGACCGGCAGGTGCAGGTCCATGAGGACAGCAGTCGGCTTGAGGCGCTCGACCAGCTGGACGGCGTCGCGGCCGGTGCGCGCCTCGCCGACGACTTCGAGCATCGGGTCGAGCGCGACCGCCGCGCGGATGAACCGGCGCTGCGTCGCGGAGTCGTCGACAACGACGATGGTGACCGGAGCTGGGCTCTCCGGCTGGGCGCTCACAAAGGAGGTGTCGTCCCCGAATGGCCCAATCTTGAGCGTGCGGGCAGCACGGGATGAGCGTGGCGCGAGCGGATTCGGCGCCGCTAGACCAGGCGGCCTAAGCCTTGATGTGGAACACCGCGAGCGGGTGTGACGCCGGCACCCCGTCGATCGTGGCGTCCAGCGTGTAAGTGCCCGGCTGCGCATAGTCACCTTCGACGCATGACGACGTGCGCAGCTTCGCGTTCCAGAAGATCGTGACCTGCTTGGTGCTCCCCGCGGGCAACTTGATCGACTTCGGGATCTGGGTCTCGGTAGGACACCCATCGGTCGACCAGACGGTCGGCGTACCCGACTTGACGGTCCAGATCTCCTCGTCCGCGGATCGGGCGAGCTTGCAGGTCGGCCCATCCGGGTTGCCGAGCGTCCCGATCAGTTTCGGTGCCTGCTGGACGGTGTAGGTCGTCGTATCGGTCGAGACCGTCAGCTCGAGGTTCGCCGGATCACAGGCCTCGACCGTGGTCTTGGTGAGCGTGCTGGACGGCGAGGTGGACGGCGACTGGGTGCCGGTGTTCTTCTTCCCGGTGTTGGTGCTGCCGCCACCACCACCGCCGCCGCAAGTCGTGGCGACCAACAGGATGATCACGAGCAGGCCGCCGAGCAAGACGCCTCGGCGGATCCAGTAGACCCGCGGCTCGTGCGGGCCGACCGGGTGCAGCACCGTGCTCACGACGTCGATCGTAGGGCCGCGCCGAGGAATCGGCCTGCACCGCGTGGCAGACTCACCGAGCGTCATGACCGTCTCGGATCCTTCTGCGCTCGTCGTCGCCTGGTACGACGCGAACCGGCGTGACCTGCCCTGGCGCGCGGACGGCGTGACGCCGTGGGGGGTGCTGGTCAGCGAGATCATGCTGCAGCAGACGCCGGCCGCCCGCGTTGCCCCGGTCTGGGAGCAGTGGCTGCAACGGTGGCCGACCCCGCCGTCCCTGGCCGCCGAAGCCCCTGGTGAGGCGGTGCGCATGTGGGGGCGCCTCGGCTACCCGCGACGCGCCCTCCGTCTGCACGAAGCCGCGACGATCATCACCGAACGGCACGGTGGCGACGTACCCGGCGACCACGAGGCCCTGCTCGCCCTGCCCGGTATCGGCTCATACACCGCGGCAGCAGTCGCGGCCTTCGGCTTCGGACAGCGACACGCGGTGCTGGACACGAATGTCCGCCGGGTGCACGCCCGGCTGCTGCGCGGCGAGGCCGACGCCACGTCGTCGACGCCAACCGTTGCGGAACGAGCCGAAGCCCTAGCCCTCGTTCCGGATGCGTCACCCGCGAAGCACAGCGTCGCCGTGATGGAGCTAGGAGCGCTGGTGTGCACCGCACGATCACCGCGCTGCGGCTCGTGTCCGGTGGTCGCGATGTGTGCCTGGCACGCCGCCGGCCGCCCGGACGGCGCGACGCACCGGAAGGTGCAGACGTACGCCGGGACCGACCGGCAGGTGCGCGGCCGACTGCTCGCCGTACTCCGGGACAGCGAGACCGACGTCACGCAGCCCGAGCTCGACGCCGTGTGGCACGACCCCGTGCAGCGGGCCCGTGCGCTGGCCGGCTTGGTCACCGACGGCCTCGTCGAGCGTGTTGGGGCCGGTCGCTACCGGCTGCCCCGATGAAGTACCGGTTCGCGCACCGCGGCGGTGCGCACGGGCCCGAGAACACCCTGCAGACCTTCGCCGACGCGCTCGCGCGAGGCGCCGACGGCCTCGAGACCGATGCCTGGATCAGCCTCGACGGGGCCGTTGTCCTCGATCACGATGGAGTGGACCCAGCCTCCCGCGAGCCGATAGCGCAGGTACGACGCGACCAGCTTCCGGCACATATGCCGACCCTAGACGAGCTGTACGCGCGGTGCGGCACGGACTTCGACCTCGCGATCGACGTCAAGACGCCGGCTGTCGCGCGCGCGATCGCCGAGGTCGCCGCCGCCCATGACGCCGACCACCGCTTGTGGCTGGTAGCCCCGCAAGCCGCGCACCTCGAAGCGCTCGATCTCGGCGAGGCGCATCGGGCGGTCACGATCCGGGGCAACGTGATCCGGTCGCGTCACCGGCACCGCGCGATCGCGGACGCCAAGGCGACCGGCATCGAGGCGATCAACGCGCGCTGGATGTGGTGGAACGACGCGATCGTCCGCGAGGTGCACCACCACGGGATGCTCGCGTTCGGCTACGACGCGCAACGTGCCTTCTCACTCGACCGGTGCCGGCGGCTCGGGCTCGACGGCATCTTCAGCGACCACGTCGACCGCATGATGGCGGCCACCGACTAGTGTCCTGAACCGTTAATCCGAGAGCAGTATTTGCTGATGCTTTCAAGGATTTGGTCGGCGGTCTTGGACCAGACGTAGGGCCGGGGGTTGTCGTTCCAGTTCTCGATCCAGCTGCGAATATCGGCGTTGAGGTCGCGGACGCT
>JAFAZI010000012.1 GCA_019239875.1 Frankiaceae bacterium | reverse complement strand
GATCTTCAGCAGCGCCTGCTGGACACCCTCCCCGGACACGTCACGGGTGATCGACGGGTTCTCGCTCTTGCGGGCGATCTTGTCGATCTCGTCGATGTAGATGATGCCGGTCTCGGCCTTCTTGACGTCGTAGTCGGCCGCCTGGATCAACTTCAGCAGGATGTTCTCGACGTCCTCACCGACATAGCCCGCTTCGGTGAGCGCCGTCGCGTCCGCGATCGCGAACGGAACGTTGAGCATCTTCGCGAGGGTCTGTGCCAGCAGCGTCTTGCCGCAACCGGTCGGGCCGAGCAGCATGATGTTGGACTTCTGGAGCTCGACCGGCTCCTTGTCAGTCCCGCCGGCCTGGACCCGCTTGTAGTGGTTGTAGACCGCGACCGACAGGGTCTTCTTCGCGTTGTCCTGGCCGATGACGTAGCCGTCGAGGAACTCGTAGATCTCCTTCGGCTTCGGCAGCGAGTCGAACGAGACGTCGGAGGACTCGGTGAGCTCCTCTTCGATGATCTCGTTGCAGAGGTCGATGCACTCGTCGCAGATGTAGACACCAGGCCCCGCGATGAGCTTCTTGACCTGCTTCTGGCTCTTCCCACAGAAGGAGCACTTGAGGAGGTCGCCACCGTCACCGATGCGTGCCACTCGGACTCCTTCGCGTCATGCCGGGTCGTGCCAGGTCGAACCCCGTGCGGGGCCTGCCTGCGGGGCCACCTACGACGGTACCGCGCCGGACCGACATCGTCCCCCCTAATGCCTCACTCGGCTGGGCTAACCCTGGGCGTGTCGCGCCGAAAATCAACCGGTCGGGCTAATCAGCGACCGGATTTGTGGCCGCGGTGCTACTTCTTGTCGGCGGCGGGCTTGGCGTCGGGTACGGCGGAGAGCTTGCGGCTGCGGATCACCTCGTCGACCAGGCCGTACTCCACGGCCTCGTCGGCGGTCAGGATCTTGTCGCGCTCGATGTCTTCCTTCACCTGCTCGGGAGTGCGGCCGCAGTGGCGCGCGATCAGGCTCTCGAGCAGCGCGCGCATCCGCAGGATCTCCCGCGCCTGGATCTCGATGTCGCTGCCCTGGCCGCCGCCCTCGCTGTAGGGCTGGTGGATCAGGACGCGCGAGTTCGGCAGCGCGAGCCGCTTGCCCGGCGTACCTGCCGCGAGCAGCACTGCCGCCGCGGAGGCCGCCTGCCCGAGGCAGACCGTCTGGATCTCGGGGCGGATGAACTGCATGCAGTCATAGATCGCCGTCAGCGCCGTGAACGAGCCGCCGGGCGAGTTGATGTAGATGGAGATGTCGCGGTCGGGGTCCATTTGCTCGAGGCACAGCAGCTGCGCCATCACGTCGTCGGCCGACGCGTCGTCGATCTGGACGCCGAGGAAGATGATCCGCTCTTCGAAGAGCTTGGTGTACGGCGACAGCTCCTTGAAGCCGTAGCTCGTGCGCTCGGTGAACGTGGGGAGGATGTACCGCCCCTGGATCTCCTGCATTGCCCGCTCCCCTTGGTTCATCTCAGGACACCGGCCCGTCGGACGGGACCTGGTTGGCTCGGGCCACGACATGGTCGACGAAGCCGTAGTCCTTGGCCTCGTCCGCCGTGAACCACCGGTCTCGATCGGAGTCGCGCTCGATCTGCTCGACCGACTGGCCGGTGTGGAAGGCGATCCGCTCCTGCATGGTCTTCTTCGTGTAGAGCATCTGCTCGGCCTGGATCGCGATGTCACTCGCCGTACCGCCGATCCCGCCCGAAGGCTGGTGCATCATGATCCGCGCGTGCGGCGTCGCGTATCGCTTGCCGTTCGCGCCCGCGCACAGCAGGAACTGCCCCATGCTGGCGGCGAGACCGACCGCGACCGTCGCGACATCGTTCGTGACGAACTGCATCGTGTCGTAGATCGCCATCCCGGCGCTCACCGAGCCGCCGGGCGAGTTGATGTAGAGGAAGATGTCGCGCTCGGCGTCCTCTGCAGAGAGCAGGAGCAGCTGCGCGCAGATGGTGTTGGCAATCGGGTCGTCGACCTGAGAGCCAAGGAAGACGATGCGCTCACGGAGCAGGCGCTCGTACACGGAGTCGTTGAGGTTCAGGCCGAGGCTTGCCGCCCGCATCTGCGGGCCGCCTGAGATCGCGTCACTCATGGCTCGACACTAGCCGCCGGAAGTGACGCTGCGGCGTGATCCGCGCGGGTGTTCGCTCTCAGCGTGCGTGCGTTCGCTGGCTTTCGCACCGATTCCGGGGCGCCGTACCGCTCTTCCTACTCCTCGTCGTCGTCATCAACGCCATCGTCGAGATCGTCGTCGACTTCGTCGTCGAGTTCGTCCTCGAGGGCCTCGGCCGTGCGGCCGATCGCATCGAGGTCGACGGGGTTGCCGGACTCGTCGGTGACCGTCGCCCGGTCGAGGACCAGGGCGAGCGCCTTGCCCCGCAGAATCTCGCTCATCAGTGCACCGAGCTGACCGGAGTTGACGATCTGCTGGGCGAACTGGTCGGCGCGCACGCCCATCTGCTGCGAGCGGCGGACGATCTGGTCGGTGAGGTCGGACTCGTCGACGCCGAGTTCTTCCTTCTTGGCGATCGCGTCGAGGACGAACTGCGCCTTGATCGCTTCGGCGGCGTTGTCCTCGATCTCTTTGTCGATCTCTTCGACGGTCTTGTCCTGCGATTCGGCGTACGCCTCCTTGCTGAGGCCGGCGCTCTGCAGTTGTTCGTCCATCTGCTGTTTGCGGTAGTTGACCTCATCACCGAGCACGTGTGCGGGCATGGGTACGTCGACCTTCGCGAGCAGCGCCTCGAGCACCTTGTCCCGCGCCTGCATGCCCTGCGTGAGCGTCTTGATCCGCGCCATCCGGCTGCGGATGTCGTCGCGGAGCTCGGCGATCGTGTCGAACTCACTCGCGGTCTGCGCGAAGTCGTCGTCGAGCTCGGGGACCTGCTTCTCCTTGACGGCCTTGACCGTCACGGTCGCAACCGCCTTCTCGCCGCCAGCGTCGCCCGAACGCAGCTGGGTCTCGAACTCCTTGGACTCGCCAACCGACAGGCCGGTGATCGCGTCGTCGAGACCGGCGACGAGGCTGTCGCTGCCGACCTCGTAGGACAGGTTGTTGGCGCTGGCGTCCTCGACCGGCTTTCCGTTGACGGTCGCCGCGAGGTCGATGGAGACGTAGTCGCCGGTACCAGCGGCCCGCTCGACGCTGGCGAGCGTGGCGAAGCGGTCGCGAAGGCCCTCGATCTGCTCGTCGATGTCGCTGTCGGCGACCTCGGCGTCGTCGACGGTGACGGGCAGGCCGTCGTACTCGGGCAGGTCGATCTCGGGACGGACGTCCACCTCGGCAGTGAAGACGAGCTTGTCGCCGTCCTCGAACTCGGTGATGTCGATCTCGGGGTGACCGATGATCTCGATCTCGTGCTCGCGCAGGGCATCGCCGTACAGGCCGGGAACCGCCTCGTTGATCGCCTCCTCGAGCACCGGCGCGCGGCCGACCTGCTGGTCGATGATGCGCGGCGGCACCTTGCCGGGGCGGAACCCCTTCACACGAATCTGCTGCGCGACCTTGCGGTACGCCGCGTTGACCGCGGGCTCGAGCTCCTCGTAGGGAACCTCGACGGTGAGCTTGACGCGGGTCGGGCCGAGGGTCTCGACGGCACTCTTCATCGCGGGACGGGGTCTCCTGTGTTGGTCGTGACTGGTGCTGGTCGGGGCGGGGAGACTCGAACTCCCGATCTCCTGCTCCCAAAGCAGGCGCGCTAGCCACTACGCTACGCCCCGCGGCGTTGTTCGATCTTAGGTGAGTCGAGCAGCCCACCGTGCGGGTGTAGCTCAATGGCAGAGCCCCAGCCTTCCAAGCTGGCCATGCCGGTTCGATCCCGGTCACCCGCTCCGCACCGGCCGCGACCCCCTGGCGGCTGGGGTGGTGAGTAGCTACCGCCGTAGGGACGGCACGCACTACTCACGACCGTCGCGAATGCCCCTCCTGATTGCGCACCTACCGTCGGTCGCCTCGAAGCCGCGGTCGAGCGGCTCGATCCAAACTGCCCGCTGGCCGCGACGAGGGATAACTCACTACGCAACAACGTGGTGATGTCATTGCCGGACGACTCGGGTCCGGATGCCTGTCGAGTACAGCTCGTACTGGATTTCCGCTGACGCAGGACCGGACGACGAGGCGGAGCCAGACGAGTTCGCGCCTGGCTTCGCCGGCTGGCAACCCAGCCAGGTGACGGTCATCTGCAGCGATGAATGCCGCGGCGTCGATATCTCGGTCGAGGTTCTCGAGTCGGCGCCCGGCGAACAAGACGGCGACTGGCAGGACGTGGTCGAGTTCGAGATCACGACCGAGGACGGCGACATCCGACTCGTTGCGCTGATGGATGGTCCGAAGGGCCCCAACCTCGCACCTGCTGGTCCGGGTTCCTACCGCTTCCGTTTAGCCGCGACCGGGCGAGATCCGGTCGACGGGAAGAAGCCTCGTGAACAACACCAACTTCAGGCGTGGCCGGTCACGACCGCGAGCCCCGCCACGATCATTCAACTCACGAGCACGTTCGCCGCCGACTGGGCGGCACCGGAGCCGCCGCGAAAACAGATCGACTGGCCGGCCCTCGCGTCCGAGCCCGGCACACGGCTAATCGTCGGCTGGCGAGACCTCGCCCCAATGTCAGACGAGCCGACTTTGCTCGAATCGACCGTCGTCAACGTGACGGACGTGCTGGAAGGGACACCCGGGCAGGTGTTCAAGGCGTTCCACAGCCCGTATCTCGCCAGCATTGGAGGCGGCGGCTGTTCTCCCGTGGTCGAGCTTGGCGGAACATTCACGTGCGACGTCCTCCACGAGACCTACCTCCCGGAGCTTGACGACGTACCGCCCGCGTCGTGGCCGTGGGTCGGCGACCTACATATCGTTGGAACCTGGACCGACATTCAGCGCTTCCACACCCTCGCGCTCACGCTTCGGTTCGAGGACTACAGCCTCGACGGCGACACGCGCCCCGCCAAGGATCATCCGCTTCCCCCGGGCCAGGTGACGTTCCACTTCGACAAACACCCAGGTGGCCGTCAGGTGACGGTGGCCCACCACGACGTTCCGCGCTGGCTGGCCGAAGATGTCCGGCGGTTCTGGGAGATCGTGCTGGCGGCGC
>JAFAZI010000194.1 GCA_019239875.1 Frankiaceae bacterium | reverse complement strand
AGAGCGCTGAGCCAACGACTGAGCACTCTTCGGACGTCGCGACCAGGCCTCAAGCTGGGCCCGCTCGTCCTCTGTCAAAACCACCACTGCTGCATACGGATCCGGCACTCACTAAGCCTAATCCAGACTGGCAGCAAACTAATGACTCAACACACTAGCCGATCGGAGCTAGCCGACCGGCGCTGGTCGATGTCGGCTGGAACTTCGAGCCGACTGGAGCTTGGACAACTCGGGGCCGCGAGCGCTCACAGCTCGCGGCCCCGAGCCGCGTCAGGAGGTTGCCTGGTACGGGATCTCGAGATCCGTGACCATCGCGTTGTGGTCCGAGGGGATGACGCCGGTCCACTTGCCGTGGGACAGGTTCAGCATCAGGCCCCACGACTTGGTCGCGATGCCAGGCGAGGTGAAGATGTAGTCGATCCGAAGGCCGAGCGCCGGCGGCGTGGTCTGGTAGCCGTTCGCGCTGTTGTACTGCTCGTTGGTGCGGGTCTGCGCGACGTCGAAGGAGTCGGCCATGCCCTGCGACAGGTTGTAGTCGCTCGGACCGTTGAACTCGTGGCCGTGCGACGGGTCGCTGTTGAAGTCACCACCGAAGACGACCGGCACGTTGCCCATGCGCTGCGCGAAGGCCATCGCCTGGGAGTACATGCTCTTGTCCTCGTCCAGCCGCATCTGGTCGGTGCCGCCCTTGAGGGCGACCTCGAGGTGGGGGCTGACGTCGAGGTACTCGGCGCCCGACTCGTTGTTCTGCAGCACCTGGTAGGCCGCGTAGTGGTCGTCGCCGACGTTCCAGTGCCCGCCGTTGCCGACCGTCGTGTACTCCGAAGCCTTGTAGAGGATGTAGACGCCGAGGCGCTGCGTGCCCGGCTCGGCCGGCGGGATCTCCGAACGCACCAGGGAGTACTCGCCGTGCAGGGCGTTGACCAGGTCGTCGACCTGCCGGTTGGTGCCGGGTGCGCCCACCCAGGACATGCCCTCCTGGATGTTGATGACGTCAGGGTCCGCCCGCTGGATCTCTTCGACGATGACCGCCTTGCGCTGCGACCAAGGGGCGACGGTGTTGCCACCCTCGATCCGGCCGTCACCCTCAGCCTTGAGGATGTTGAAGGTCATCTGGCGCAGCGGCTGCATGAGGGTCTGGCAGGTCGCGGAGGCGACGGTGGACTTGTCCGACGGCGTCGTACCGTTCAGCGCCTGAACCTGGAAGTAGTACGTCGTGCCAGGCACCAGGTCCGGCGGGGAGAACTGGTGGTCCTCGTGCGCGATCGAGTACGTCTTCACGCCCTGCGTCATCGCCGCGTTGGTCGCCTGCGTGACGGTGAACCCGGTGGCGCGGCCGCTGTCCCACGTGAGCGAGAAGCCCTGCAGGTTGCCGGTCGCGTGCAGGTTGGTCGGCGTGGCCGGCTTGAGACCGACGGTGCCCGTGATGGCGGAGAAGCGGTGCTTCTTCCCGTTGAGCGCCTCAACCCGGTAGAAGTACTGGTCCGTGGTGTAGTTCAGGTGCTTGAGCGTCAGCTTCGGGGTGGTCCGCAGCTTTGACTTCGCCGCGTTCTTGATGCGCACCGTGGCCAGCTCGTGGCGGGTCTTCGCCGCGAACAGCCGGTAGTGCCGAGCCGAGGCGTTGGCCGAGACGGTGAACGACGACGGCGAGACCTTGACCACTCGCAACCCGGTCGGAGCGCTCGGCATCGAAGAATGTGCCTGCGCGACGGTCGCGGGGGCCAGAATCGTCGCCACGCCGGCAGCGAGAACAGCACCGCTCGCGATCCGGGACAGGGACCGGCGCCGAGCCGGTCGTGGAGGCAACGTAGTCATAACTAGTTCTTCGGCGTCATGACTAGCCCGCTGAAACGGTTCAGGCGCTCGCCACGACGGAACATTCCGGGTGATTAACCCATATCGGCGGGCGAGCCCCGCATGCGACTAGCCCGATCGGGTCATCTTTTCGCGGGGTCACAAATGACCAGGCTCAAATCGGACGTCTGTGGACAACCGCCCACGTATCGCATGGCCCGCCATACCGTCCGGCGATGGATCTAACGATCACGGTCCGCGATGGTGACGGCCGAAGCGCCGACGTCTGGATCGAGGCGCCGGCCGACGCCCTCGCGAGCTCGGTGCTGCGAGCGGTGCGCGACGTCGTCGGGCTGGATCCTGCGGTCCCGCTGTCGGTTGGTGGTCGGAGCCTCGACGAGCACGGGCTCGTCATCGACAGCGGCCTCTGCGCCGGGGCGGTGGTCAGCGCTGGAGTCGTGCCGCCGCGGCTGACGCCCCCGGTTCTGAGCCTGGTCAAAACCGGAGGCTGTGACGCTGGTCGCCGCTGGCCGCTTCCCGAAGGCGTGCTCACGATCGGCCGCTCCCCCGACTGCGACATCTGCATCGACGACGGTTCGGTCAGCCGGTTGCACGCGCGGCTCGAGATCGCGGACGACTCGGTCGTCGCGACCGATCTCGGTACGGCGAACGGCACCGCACTCATCGGTGGGACATCGCTGCGCGTCGGTGGGGTGGAGCTGCGGGTCGAGCCGACCCCGACCCGGCCATCGAGCCGGCAGGTCGTGCATCGAGCGCCACGACAGCCCGCAAGCCAGCAGCTGCAGACCGTGCGGTTCCCCGCCCCACCGGTGCCACCCCAGCCACCCCGCGTCCCGCTGCTGGCCGCGATCGTCCCGACCATTGCGGGCCTGATTCTGGCGCTCGCCGTGCACCAGTGGGAGTTCCTTGCCTTCACGGCGCTGTCGCCGGTGATGATCCTCGGCCAGGCGGCGAGTGACCGGCGAGCGTGGCGGCGAGACCGGCGCCGCAGCGCGGCGACGTACGCGGCGGCCACCCGGCTCGCGGCCCGCGAGCTCGAGGCGGGCCTGGCCGGTGAGCGGGACCGCCGGTTTGCCGCCGCGCCTGACCTCGGGCGCCTGGCCGGCGCCGCCGAGACCGCCGGTCCGGAGCTCTGGCAGCGCGGCGCCGGCGACACCGACCTGCTCGTCCTCCGGCTCGGCCGTGGCGACCTGCCCAGCGAGGTGCAGGTCGAGGGCGGGCCGGCGGCGACGGCCGAGGACGTGCCGGTCCATCTGCCGCTGACCACGGCGCCCCTGGTCGGGGTCGTCGGACCGGATCGTCGCGGGATCGTTCGGGCGCTTCTGGTGCAGGCGGCGGTACTGCACGGTCCGACCGAGCTGCGGATCATGGTGCTGGCGCCCGGCGGCAGCGAGGTCTGGCGGTGGGCGCGCTGGCTCCCGCACGTCGCCGATGCACGGTGCCCGGGACGCGCGCTGATGGGGTTCGACGCGGTCCAGGTCGAACGCCTCCGGGCCGGGCTGACGGCGTTCCGGGGTTGGACGCTGGTCGTCGTCGACGCCGGTGGGCCCGAGCTTGCCGCCGCTGTCGACGAGGTGCCGCCCCGCACGGCGGTGCTGTGTCTCGCCGAGAACGTCCGGGCGCTGCCGAACGCGTGTCGTCCGATCGTGGACCACGGCGATCAGGTCGCCGATGACATCGCCGAGCGGGTGGCGAGAGCCCTCGCACCGCTGTCCATCAGGGCGGGCGGCTCGGAATGGACGCCGCCGCGCGCGGTCAGCTGGTCGGAGCTCAATCCGACGGAGATCCGCCGGGAGTGGGCGGAGCCACCAGGGACGACGATTCCGCTGGGGCTCGGGCGATCCGGCGTGGTCAGCCTCGACCTGGTCGCCGACGGGCCGCACATGCTCGTCGCGGGCACCACCGGCTCGGGCAAGAGCGAGCTCCTCATCGGCTTGATCGCGAGCCTCGCGGCCCGTAATCGGCCCGACCGGCTCGGGTTCGTCCTGGTCGATCACAAAGGCGGTGCGGCCTTCGGAGCGTGCCGCGCGCTGCCGCACGTCCTCGGCCTGATCACGGATCTGGACCGGGCCGGGACGAGCCGCGCGTTGGCATCGCTGGGCGCCGAGATCCGCCGGCGCGAGGCCGCGTTCGCCGCATCAGGCGTCAGCGACCTCGAGCAGTACGTCGCGACCGCTCCTGCTACGCCGGTCGCCCGCGTGGTGATCGTCGTCGACGAGTTCGCCACGCTGGTCGAGGAGCAGCCCGGGTTCGTCGACGGTCTGGTCGGCATCGCCCAGCGTGGGCGGTCGCTCGGCATCCACCTGATCCTCGCGACGCAGCGACCGGAGGGCGTCGTGTCGGCCGACATCCGCGCGAATGTCAGGCTGCGAGTGTGTCTCGGGGTGGCCCGAGAGTCGGAGTCCCGCGACGTTCTCGACAGTCCCGCCGCGGCGTCGATCAGCCGCTCGACACCCGGTCGCGGGTACCTCCGGCTCGGGCCGGGTGAGCTGCAGGAGTTCCAAGCCGCCCGGGTCACCGCGGCCCGACCGGCGCGCGAGGCGGTCCGCGTCCGGCTCGCACCGCCCGCCACGCTCGGCGACCCTCCCGACCCCGAGCCCGAGGCGGCCGGCCCGAGCGAGCTCGACGCGCTGATCGCTGTCGTGACGCCGCTCGCCGCAGAGTTGGGGTGCGCACCGATCCCGGCGCCCTGGTTGCCGCCGCTTCCGGCCGAGCTGCCGCTGACCTCCGTGCCGGCGCCAGCCGACCCGCGTCAGGTCGGATGGGGCCTCGTCGACGACGCAGCCAACGGCAGGCAACCGGCACTTACCCTCGACCCGATCGCCGGCGGGCTCACCGTCATCGTGGGCTCAGCAGGTAGCGGCCGCACCACCGCTCTCGTGAGCGCGGTGACGGCGATCGCGGCCCGGCTCGACCCTGGCCGGCTCCAGATCTGGGCGGTTGACGGGGGTCACGGCCTGAGCGACCTTGCCGCGCTGCCGCATTGTGGTGCCGTCGTACCGGTGGGCGACGGGGAGCGGGTCGAGGCCCTCCTGTCCCATCTGGAACGCCTCGTCACCGAACGCCGAGCCGGTGGAGCCGACCACCTCCCCGGGCTGCTGCTGGCGATTGACGGCTGGGCGGCAGCAGCGGATCGCCTGGAGGCGCTGGCCGAGAACACCGCCGTTGGACTGCACCTACTCGTCGCCGGTGGCCGCAGCCTGCTGACTGTGCGGTTCGCCAGTCACGCGAGGGAGAAGGTAGCGCTGCGCCTCGCCGATCCCACGGACCTGCTCCTGGTCGCGCCGGCACGGCGCGACCTGCCGGACGACTTTCCGCCTGGCCGGGGCCTTCGCAAAAGCGACGGCGCCCTGGTCCAGGTCGCCGTCGCGGATCCGGCAGCGAGAGCGTCAGCGATGCGCTGGTCGCCCCCGCCGGTGCGGCCACCACGCTTCGCCGCGCTGCCGGACCGGGTCTCGCTAGGTGAGCTCGAGCCCCAACCCGAGAGCGTGACGATCGGGCTCGGATATGGCGGCGTCGTGCGCCTGCCGGCCGACGTCCTGCCAAGCCCGTTCGTCGTCGCCGGATCCCGCCGTTCCGGACGGAGCACCGCTCTCGCTCTGCTCGCCGTCGGGATCTCCCGGCGCACCGCACTGCTGTGCGCCGATCACTCGCCGCTCGCCCGAGTCGCGGGCGGGGTTCGGCTGACGGGCGACGACGAGGCTCACGCAGTCGCGGTGCTGGACGCTCTGCTCAGCGCCGGGCCCACCGCCGTCCTGGTCGACGACGTCGACCTGCTTGCCGACGGTCCACTGCTGGCCCGGCTGACCGACCTTGCCCGCGGCACTGCGGCGGACCCGCCGTGGCTCGGGTTGAGCGCCACCACCGAGGCTGCCGTCACCAGCTTTCGCGGGCCGCTGCCTGCCGCGCGTCACGCGCGGTCCGGGGTGCTGCTCGGCGTGGCCCGGCGGGGTGACGGCGAGATCTTCGGCATCAGTCTCGACCGCAACGGCGCGGCGCGGCTGCCAGCCGGCCGAGGCTGGCTCGTCGTAGCCGGCAAGTCTCGGCGGGTGCAGCTCGCGGACCCGTTCGAGCCTCAGCCGAGCACCGAGTTCGAGCTCGCCGCGTTCGGGGACCGCAGTCGCGAATAGTGGCTGAGGTCGACCACCGAGCCGGTCCTCGGCGCCGTCCACGTGACGGGGCGGGCATCGTGATCGCCGCCGGCCAACGCATCGGTGATGATCGCCGTCATCAGCGAACCGATCACCGGCGAGTTCTTGAACTGGTTGCCGCTGGTGCCAATGGCAACGAAGTACCCGTCGAGGCTGGTCCGGTCGAAGATCGGGATCCAGTCCTCGGTGACGTCGTACGCCGCTGCCAGGCCGGTCGGGCGGTTCGGGATCCCGATCGACGGCATGCGTCGCGCCACCCGCAGCGTCTGGCGCTCGAACCCCGCCACCGTCGGGTTGATGTTGTTGGCGTCCGGGTCGTCGAGGTACTCCAGCTCGTCGCAGTCAGGCTCTTGGCTGCCCACCAGCACCCCGCCGCCCGGCGTGAACCGGAAGTAGGTCCCGAGGTCACCGTCGCCGACCGACACACCCACCTGGCCGCCAAGCTCCGGCGGACCTGCGACCTGGTGCACTTCCTGGCGCAGCGGGCGGGTGCTGATCGCGAAGTCGTCGAGCACGCCAGCGAGCCGGTTGATCGCCGCCGAGTGCGGACCGGCGACGTTCACGACGACGTCGGCGGCCAGCTCGCGACCGTCGGCCAGCCGGACGCCGCCAACTCCACCGGCGGTATGGAAGATCTCGGCGACCTCAGCGCGGTACTCCGTCACCGCGCCCGCGGCGGTGGCCGCCGCCCACAGGTTGTGTGCGGCCAACGTCGGGTCGTCGACGAACCCGGCCTGCGGTGTGTAGAAGCCACCGATCTCGCCGTCCGGCGGGTCACCGAAGCGGTCGTCGTCGACGGCTCGTGGCGGCCAGAACCGATCCGGCGTGAGGTAGGGGAAACGGTTGCAGATCGCCGCGGCGGACAGCACCTCGTACGGGATGCCGAACCGGTCGTACAGCGCGAGCACCCGGCTCGCGTCGAAGCCCGGGCTGTCGAGCATCAGGATGCCGGTTTCGATGTAACGCGCCATGCCGGCCTCGTCCACCACGCCGAGGTGCGCCGGCCAGTCCTCCCACGCCTGCTTCGCCTCCCATGCGACGGCAACGCCTTCGAACGTCGAGTAGTGCATGCGCACGATTGCCGAGGACGCGCTCGTCGAGCCCATCCCCACGCGGGGGGCACGTTCCACGATCACCACATCGAGGCCGGCGCGGGCGAGCGACCAGGCGGTCGAGCACCCGACAACGCCGGCGCCGATGACGATCGCACGGGTCATGCCCGCAAGTTACCGCCGCCGTGCGGCAGCGGGCCCGATCAACCGGCGGCGGTGATCTCCGCGGTACGCGCCTGCTCGGCGGATCGGACCTGGTTGCGGCCGGCCCGCTTCGAGGTGTACAGCGCCCGGTCTGCTGCACTGAGCAGGCCGGCCACGTCGATCCCGTCGTACGGGTAGGTCGCAACGCCACAGCTGGCCGTGACCTTGACGTCGGTCGCCGCGTCCTGGACCGCCAGGCGCAACCGCTCCGCCACCTGTAGGGCCAGGCCGGAGGAGCAGCCGGGCAACACCGCAGCGAACTCCTCACCGCCGTAGCGGGCGATCGTGTCGTATTCACGGCCGCAGAGCTGGAGCGCATGGGCGATCTGTTTGAGAACGGCGTCACCGACGACGTGGCCGTGGTTGTCGTTGAGCAGCTTGAAGTGGTCGATATCGAGCAGGACGACGGACAGCCGGCCGTCAGTTCTGGCCGCTCGGCTGAGCTCCCGATCGAGCGAGCGGTCGAAGGCACGCCGGTTCGCGAGCTGGGTGAGCCCGTCGGTGACGGCCATCTGCTGGACGCGCGCCAGGAGGTTCGCGTTCCGGATCGCCAGAGCGGCGTGACCGGCGTACCGCTCGGTGGTCGCGATGACCCGGCGCTCGATGCGGGCGCCCGCCCGCTCGCCGGTCTCAGCCACCAGGACCCCGACGACGCCGTCGGCCACCAGAGGGACGATCGCCAGGTTGCGGGCATCCGGCATGATCGCGGCGAGCCAGGGATCGACGCTCTCGTCGATCTGACCCACGAGCAGGGTCTGGCGCTGGTCGTTCGCAACCTGGAGCACGGAGTTCTCGCCGAGGCTGAAGTCCGCGACCACCGCGTCGAGCAGACCACGGGCGGTGAGCATCCGTGGCGGTGCGTCCTCCACCACCTCGAACAGCGCCATCCGGCGGAAGCCGAACGTGTCGGTGAGGGCTTCGAGGAGGACGTCGCCGGCGGAGAGTGGATCGTTCGCGTCTTCGAGGTCGCGACCCATCTGCGCGAGCTGCTCGAGCTCGAACCGGCGGCGGCGCAGCTCGCGTTCGTTGACCGCGGCCAGCGACGCCGTGGTGAGGACGAGGGCCCACAGCGCGAAGATGAAGGCGACCAGCCGGTACCACTCCGTGTCGGTCGCGGTCGCATCTCCGAGCCGGTCCAGCGCGCCGGATTTCTGCGCGTAGAACACCACGAGCTGGATCAGTGACTGCCACAACGCGACCTTGACGCCGGACCGGTACGAGCCGAGCAAGGTGATGGCGGCGAGGTACACGAGCACCAGGTAGCGCACCGGGCTGGTCGAGCCCCCACACAGGTACGTCGCACCCGCCAGGTAGACGCCGTCAATCATCAGCAACGTCCCGAACAGCCAAAGGCCGCGGCGCTGCAGCAGCCGCCAGAGCCCTTCGAGGCCGAGGGAGACGACGACGTACCCAAGGGCGGTGCAGGAGACGAAGACGAAGGACTGGCGGAGCAGGTGGGGCAGCAGGGCAGCGTCGAGCACCGTCGTGGCCGCCAGCACCGCGCGCAGAACGCGCAGGTACATCAGGCGTTCGCTCAGCGGCACCAGGTCCGTCGAGCGCTGCGACGCGGCCGTCATGGCCGTTCCCTTCGACTCGGAGGTTGTCCGAACTCCACCATGTCATCGGCAGCGATCGACGCGAGGGCAAGTTTGGGATCTCGCCGGTCGATTCGGTTCTGCGCCACGAGGAAGGCCAGCACGAGCCCGAGCAGCATCAGCGGGAAGCCGGTGCCGCCGCCGGCCGAGCCGACGACGTGCACGGCGTTCTGGACCGCTGAGGTGATGTGGTCGGTCACGCGGTTGGGGTGCACGTTCGGGTGAACGAACGGCGGCACGGTTCCGCCGACCTCACGCTTGACCCGCTGGACGAGCTGGCGGGTGTTCGAGGGCAGCTGGTCAAGAACGCTTGCCGGTTTGACCGCCTTCTTGATGTCCCCATTGCGGTTGCTGTTGTCGCTCGGCGGCGGCGGCGTGGTCGTGTTGTCGTTCCCGTTGGTCTGGTCGGTGCCAGGGTTGGTCGGGACGTGGCCCACCCAGAACCATGACGCCGACGCCGGGGCACTCTGCGCGCCCTCGGCCCCGATCTGCACCACCGACAGGACGTAGGTGCCCGACGGCCGCTTCGACATGTCGTACGTCGGGCGCGCGCCGCAGTGGTGCGGGCCCGCGACGGCTTTGCCGCCGCGCAGCAGGGTGCAGCTGAACAGGTCATCGGGGTTGCCCTCGACCGACCAGACCGCGAGGGTGCCGTTGCCGCGCGGCGCGAGCACCTTCGGTGGGCTGGGCGCGAGGATGTACGACGCGCTCGCGGGAGCGCTCTTGTTGTGGGCGGAGTCGACCGCCACGACCCGCAACGTGTACATGCCGTCCGGTTGTCCCACGAGGCTGAACGTCGCCGGATCCGGACACGTTGCTGCAGGTGCGACCGGCGTGCCATTGGTGGCGTTACCGGCGAGCAGCGTGCACTCGAGAGTGCTGGTGGGCGGCGCCACGATCTTCCACACCGGGTGGCGGGAGAGGCCGACGAAGCCGGGGCGACGCAGCGTGACACTTGCGCCGATCGGCGCGGTGCTGTCGAGGGTGTACTCCGGCGACACCTGCGAGGCCTCGTTGCCGGCCTCGTCGGTCAGCACCACGGTGACGGTGTACGTGCCGTCACCACCGCCGAGCTGCGGTGCATAGTGCCGATGGCAGTCAGTCGTGGTCAGGGTCCAGCCATGCGGCCCGGTGACGATGCAGGTCGCCGTGTCAAGATCGGTTGCCGTGTCATTGACGCCGAACTGCCAGGTCCACAACGGGGACCTGTCGCTGGAGCGCGTGGCGCTCGCCAGGGAGACCACCGGGGCGAACGGCGCCACCGTGTCCATGGTGTAGCCGGCGGTGGTGGCCGGGCTGGTGTTGCCCGCCGCGTCCGTCGCGGTAACGCTCAACGTGTACGCGCCGTCGCGGCCGGGGCCGGAGAGATCGACGGAGGTCGTCGAGCCGCAGGCGACGGCGCTTGCCGGCACTGCCGTCGCGCCGGTGACGGTGCACTGGAAGGTCATCCCCGGGCTGGACTCGGTATCCGTGACGGCAAACGCCGGGATCGTGAGGTGGCCGGGCGAGGTGGCGGGCATCGACAGCGCGACGTCGGGGGCGGGCGGCGCGACGGTGTCCAAGGTGTACTCGCCGGTCCCGGCCGGGCTCACGTTGCCCGCCAGGTCGCGAGCGATGACCGACAGGGTGTAGCTGCCGTCGCGGCCAGGGCCCGAGAGGTCGATGAGCGTCGTCGCCCCGCAGCTGACCGCGCTGGCGGGCACGGTTGTGGGACCGGTCACGGTGCAGGTCAGGGTCACGCCGCCGGGCGAGGAGTCCGTCTCCACGACGCTGAACCGGACGGCGCTCACGTTGTTCGGCGATCCGACCGGGCTGGTCCGCGTGACGGCGGGTGCGGCCGGTACGCCGGTGTCGAGCGTGTACGACGCCGATGCCGACGTGGCCTGCACGTTGCCCGCCTGGTCGCTCGCCGTCACCGTCAGCGTGTACACGCCGTCGCCGGTGAGGGTGAAGGTGCCGTCGGTCGGGCACGCGCCCGTGAACGCGGTCACCGCGCTCGAGTTGGGCCCGGTCAGGATGCAGTTGAGGATCGCGGTCGCCTCGGTGTCGCTGATCGTGAAGGTCGGCGTCGAGTCGTTGGAAGGTGACGCGGGGGCGGTGACGGTCGGCGCGGGCGGCTCGGTCGTGTCTCGGGTCCAGGTCGCCGACGCCTGCGACGGGTTGCCGGCAGGGTCGGTTGCCGTGACCGTCAACACGTAGTCGCCGTCGACGTACGGAGTCGTGTCGAAGGTGCCGTCGGCCGGGCACGTGGCGTCCGCGCCGGTCGGGAACACGACCCGGCCGCGGGGCGACACCAGCTGGCACGTGAATGTCACCGTCGGGTCGGCGTCGGAGATACCGAACGCCGGCAGCTTGGTCGACGCGATCGGGACCACGATGACCGGGGCCGGCGGGGCACCGGTGTCGAGGACGTACGTGGCGGTGCCCGGGCCGGTTCCGACGTTGCCGGCCCGATCGGTCGCGATCACCGACACCGTGTAGGAGCCGTCTCCGATCGCGCTGAAGTCGACCGTGGTCGTGGTGCCGCAGGTGATCGATGACGCGGCTACGGCCGTCACGGGTAGCGGCGACGTGCGCGTGACGGTGCAGGCGTAGGTGACGCCGCCGGGCGAGGCGTCAGTCGGGCTACTGACACTGAAGGTCGCGGTCGAGCGGTTGCCCGGCGAGCTGGCGGGAGAGGTCAAGGTGACGTTCGGCGGCCCCGGCCGCGTGGTGTCCAGGGCGTAGCTTGCGGTGCCGGCGACGGGACTGGCGTTACCAGCCGCGTCGACCGCGGTGACGGACAAGATGTACGTCCCGTCCCGCCCGGCTCCGGAAAGGTCGACCGTCGTCGTCGGACCGCAGGTGATCGCGGAGCTCGGCACCGAGGTCTTGCCGGCCACCGAGCAGACGTAGGTGATGCCGCCTGGGGAGGTGTCGGGGTCGGTGACGGTGAACTGCGGCGAGGTGACGTTGCCGGGAGACGATGCGGGCGACGAGAGCACGACCGACGGGGTGTTGGGGAGCGAACGGTCGAGCGTGTAGGTCGCGGTTCCTACCGCGGTGCTGACGTTGCCGAGCTGGTCGGTGGCGGCGACGGTCAGCGTGTACGTGCCGTCGCCGGTGGCGGCGAAGCTGTCACCGGACGCGCAGGCGCCGGTGCTGATCGGCGTCCCGTTCGGGGCGTCCCACTCACAGGTGAACGTGTCTGGCCCCGAGACCAGCTCCTGGTCGGCGATCGTGAACCGCGGCGAGGTGTTCGTGGACGGCGAGGTCAGCGGCGCGGTCAACGTGACGGTCGGTGCCTGCGCCGCGGTGTCCAGCGTGTAAGTCGCCGTACCGACCGGGCTCGTGTGTCCGAGCTCGTCCTTGACCCGCACGAGCACCGTGTAGGTGCCGTCCGGCGCCGTACTGAGGTCGAGGTTCGTGGTCGGCCCACACTGGGTGAACACAACGCCGGCCGGGTGCGTCGCAACCGCGCAGTGGTAGGTGAAGGGGACGTTCTCCGAGTCGACGACCGTGAAGGAGGGGGTGGTGCTCTTACCGGTGTCCGGCCCCACGACCGTGACCGTCGGCGCCGGCGGCGCGGAGACCTCGAGGATGTAGGTCACCGGATCCGAGACCGCGGTGTTCCCGACCGCATCGGTCGCCGTGACGGTCAGCGTGTAGGCGCCGTTGCCGTGGCTCTTCGTCCCCATTGCGTCACCGGACGCGCACGGCTGGTCGGCGATGGTGGAGCCGTCGGGTGCGACCCACAGGCACTGGAACGTGTCACCGGCCTCGGCATCGGTGATGGTGAACGTCGGAGAGCGGTCACTGCCGGGTGAGGAAGCCGGGTCCAGCAGCGACACCGTCGGCTTGGCCGTGGTCGTGTCATAGCGGTAGGTCGCGCTGCCCACCGTGCTGAGCTGCCCCAGCCGGTCCCGCACCGTCACCGAGAGCGTGTACGTGTCGTCCGGCGCGGCGGACAGGTCGAGGGTCACGGTGCCGGCCCGGCAGGCCGGTGCGGGAACCGTGAGCGAGGCGTTCGACGATGCGGCCGACACGGTGCAGCGGTAGGTCAGGTTGGTGGCCTGGGAGTCGCTGACCGAGAACACCGGCGACGAGTCGTTACCCGCCGCTGCCCGCGCATTGACGTCCGGTGCGGGCGGCGGCGATGGCAGGTATTCGTAGGTGGCCTTGGACGTGGCGCTGACGTTGCCCGCGTCGTCCTTCGCATCAACTTTGACGGTGTAGATCCCCGCTGGTGCGGCAGACAGGTCAAGGGCGGTTGACGACCCACACTGGCTCACCGAGGCGCCTGCCGGGCCGGTGACGTCGCACCGGAGGGTCGCGTCGGAGTCGATGTTGCCGACCGTGAACGTCGGAGCGGCGTTCGAGCCGAATGCGGCGGCGCCACTGATCGTCGGCTGGTGAACCGTGGTGTCGAGGTCGTAGGTCGCGGTGCCCTCGTCGCTGACATTCCCGGCGTAGGTCTGGGTGACATGCAGGGTGTAGACGCCGTCGGGCCGCCCGACGAGGCCGACGCCGGTCGCGGCCCCGCAGGTCAGAACATTGCCGCCCGGGCTCACCTTGCAGGTCGCCGACGCCCCGGACACGAGGCCGGTGACGGTGAACGTCGGATGCCGGTCGTTGCCACCGGTCGCGTCTGCAGTGACGCCGGGCGCGTCCGGTTTCGCTGTCTCGTAGTCGTAGTCGGACGACGCCGCCCCGCTGGTCTCGCCCGCCACTGTCTGTGTGACGCGCAGCGTGTAGACGCCGTCCGCTCCACCGGTCGTGGACTTGGTGACGTCGGGGCTGTACGGGCTCTTGCAGCCGGTCTTGGTCAGCACCACCGACCCGCCGTACTCGAGCGTGCACGTCCCGGTCGCGCCACCCATCAGGGTGAACTGCCAGGTGGGCGTCTTGTCGTTGTACGGCGTGGTCGGCGCTGACGTGATCGTCGGGGCGTCCGGAACCACCTCGACCGGGTCGGAGCTGCCCACCAGCGACGAGTCACCCGAGTCACGCAGCTCGAGCGTGTACTGGCCGGGGGCGGTCACGTCGTAGCTGGCAGACGCGGCGCATGCGGCCTGCGATGCGACGGTGTGGTTGGCGCCGTCGACCAGGTCGCAGTCCAGTCCGGCGGGGTCACCGATCGTCCACGTGAGCGTGACGGAGGTGGAGATCGTCTGCGGACTGGCCGGCGAGGAGGTGATCAGCGAGGTCGCGGCGGCGGCCGGAGCCGCGCTGAGCGTGACGATGCCGCTGGCACCGATGAGCGTGACGAGCGAAGCCGAAACCGCACGGGTGAGGCGCCTACGGCGTCCCCGTGTGGCCTTTCGCACGCTGCCCATCGCGGGTGAATCGACAAAAAGGCGCTTCACCTTGACCCCTTGGGGTGGTAAATCGCAGTCAAATTTGACCAGCATCCATAGTCAACGGCGATTGACAACCCTCAAGACCAGGTCGACCCTTGCCGAAACCACAGTGTCAATGGTTGTTGCCGCAATTCTGGCAGTCCACTGCCACAAAGCTCGAGGGGTGTTCCATGACCGTCGTCGCCGACTGGCCGTATCCGTCATACGTCGACCGCCACTGGCTGGGTGGCGACCGTGGCCCGGACCGATACTTGGCCGCCGTGGTCCGAACCCTTCGGTCGACCGTCGCCGAGACCGGCGAACCCGTCACCGCCGAGCCCGACTCCTTGCTGACCGGACTGTCGCACCTGGCCGCGATGTCCGAACGGGTCGAGTGGGCGATGTTGTCGCTGGTCGGTGAAGCTCGCTCCCAGGGCGTCGCCTGGGCCGCGATCGGCGGGGCGCTCGGGGTCACCAAGCAGGCCGCCCAACAGCGTTTCGCGCCCTACGTGAAGCAGGCCCTGGAACAAGCCGAAGCCTGAATCAAGTCCGCTTGCCGAGTCGCGCGGGCTGGCTGTCGGTCACCAGCTCGCACCTCACCCGAGGTGCGGGTACCGCCAATCCGTGGGCGGGTTGAAGGTCTCCTTGATGACCCGCGGACTCGTCCAGCGGAGCAGGTTGTGTGCCGAGCCTGCCTTGTCGTTCGTCCCGCTCGACCTCGCGCCGCCGAACGGCTGCTGCCCGACGACCGCGCCGGTCGGCTTGTCGTTCACGTAGAAGTTTCCGGCCGCGTAGCGCAGCGCGTGCGACGCCCGCGCGATCGCCTCGCGGTCCTGGGCGAACACGGCTCCGGTCAGGGCGTACGGCGTGGCCGTCGCGGCCTGCTCCATCACGGCGTCGAATTCGGCATCGTCGTACACGAACACCGACAGGATCGGCCCGAAGTACTCGGTCGTGAACACCTCGTGGGTCGGATCCGTGCCCACCAGGATCGTCGGTCTGATGAAGAACCCTTCGCTGTCATCGGCCGTGCCGCCGGCGATCACGGTGAGGGAGGGGTCGGGGGCTGCCCGCTGCTGCACGCCGGACAGCCGGTCGTACGCCCGACGATCGATCACCGCACCGATGAAGTTGGAGAAATCGGTCGGATCGCCCATCGGGAGCGCTTCTGCGTCCGCAACCAGATCCGCCTCGAGCCGACCCCAGATCGAGCGCGGGATGTAGGCCCGGGACGCCGCGGAGCACTTCTGCCCCTGGTACTCGAAGGCGCCTCGGATCAGACCGACCCGAAGCGCGTCGACGTCGGCGGAGGGGTGCGCGATCACGAAGTCCTTGCCGCCGGTCTCCCCCACCAGCCGCGGATAGCTGCGATACCCCGGCAGGTTCTCCCCCACCGTCCGCCACAGGTGCTCGAAGGTGGGCGTCGAGCCGGTGAAGTGGACGCCGGCCAGGTCGGGGTGGACGAGCGCGACCTCACTGACGGCTTGCCCGCTCCCTGTGACCAGGTTCACGACGCCGGGCGGAAGGCCGGCCGCCTCCAGCAACCGCATCAGCAGGTGTGCCGAGAAGCCTTGCGTGGGCGACGGCTTCCAGATCGCCGGGACGCCCATCAGCGCGGGCGCGGTCGGCAGGTTGGCCGCGATCGAGGTGAAGTTGAACGGCGTGATGGCCAGCACGAAGCCCTCGAGCGGCCGGTGGTCGAACCGGTTCCACGTGCCGGCCGCCGACCTCGGCTGCTCGGCGAGGATCTCGCGGGCGAAATGAACGTTGAACCGCCAGAAGTCAGCCAGTTCGCAAGCCGCATCGATCTCCGCCTGGTAACAGGTCTTCGACTGGCCGAGCATGGTCGAGGCGTTGATCGCGTCGCGCCACGGTCCGGCGAGCAGGTCCGCGGCTTTCAGGAACACCGCGGCGCGGTCGTCGAAGGGCAGCTCGCGCCACGCGGGTGCCGCTGCCAGCGCAGCGTCTACCGCATCCTGCACCTGCGCCGCGGTCGCCTCCCAGGTGTGGCCGAGCACGACCGAGTGCCGATGTGGCGCAACCACCGCGATCGGATCGCCCTGCCCCGCCGCTTCGCGCCCGCCGATCGTGAGCGTCAGGTCCAGCGGCCCAGCCGAGCCCAGCTCTTTCAGCTTGGCCTCGAGCGAGCTTCGCTCAGTCGAACCGGGCGCGTAGGAGCGCACCGGCTCGTTGACCGGAATCGGGACCGTGGTCGCAGCGTCCATGTCTGGTCATCCTGCCACCACGCCGCCCCACTACGCCCAACCGTCTCAAATCGTTGGTTCCGCGGTCGCGGAACCAACGATTCAAGACGGTTGGGCGAAGACCTGGAGCTCCTGGACGGCGTACCACCCGAGCTCGTGCGCTTCGACCTCGTCCACCTCGAACTGGGCATCAGCGTCGCCGGCGTCTGCTGCGGTGATCCTGGCGGCCCCGGACCGTACGACGGGAGCGGCCGTCTCGTCGTCGACCAGCGCACTGCCCCACCGAGCGCGGGGAATCGGCCCGGACACCGCGACCGCCGCACGCCCGGCGGTCGGATCCGGCGACACGGCGCCATCGTCGACATCCGCGGCGATGACGATGCGGCGTGGTGCGGCGGCCGGGTCGGCGGCGATCAGGCGAAGCGCCTCGGTTGCCGCGGCGGTCTGCGCCGCATGCTCGAGCTCCTCGAGGTCGGCCTCGAAGTACCACTCGCGCAGCTCCGGCGTGACGGCGAATGCCGGTCCGGAGACGGCCGCGGCGTCGGCGACCAGCCACTGCCGGAGCAGCGGGAGCGTGGCTGGCAGGTAGACGCGCACCGCTCGGCGAGGGGGTCAGCCGGCGGCGGACAGCGGCGGCGTGTTGGCGGCGAGCGCCGCCGCGGTCGTCCGCAGGGCAATGTCGAGCACGGTGGTGCGCCTGCGATGATCCATCAGATTGACGCCGATCGCCTCGAGGTCCTCGCGGCCTGGCCCGAGCAGCGTCACCGCTGCGCCATGCCGCCGTACCTTGCCGGCCTCCTGAAGAACCCGCTTGGTCATCAGCCGGCGGAACCGACGCTCCACCCGCCCGACCACCGTCGTCGGCTCGTCGTAGTCGAAGGAGATCATCGGCGCGAGGCAGTAGACCTCGTCCAGGCCGGAGCCGGCCAGCAGGTCGAGCGAGGTGGGCGACAGCGTGCCGCCGTCGATGTAGCGCCGCCCGCCGATCGCGAGCGGCGCGTACCAGCCGGGGATCGAGCAGGAGGCCATGACCGCCTCCGACATGCTCGCCGTCGGCGAGCCCGGACGCCCGAACGCGATCCGCTTGCCGGTGTCGTAGTCCATCGCGATCAGCCACGCCTGCGGATGCTCTGGCCAGACCTCGTCGGGGTTGGCGGCCTTCACCAGGTTCCCGACCGCCGCGAGGCTGCCGCGGCCGCGCGGCGCCAGGCCAGACAGCGCAGCCAGGACCGGTACCCGCCGCGGGTGCAGCACCGAGCGGGCAACCAGCGCGCGCGACCCCATCCGGAACTGGGGTCGCGGTGGCATCGAGCCGCCGCTGGCCGTGTCGGGATCGAAGTCGATGTGCTCGTCGCCGGGGGCGATGATGCCGCGCTGGTGATTGAGCAGCTGCTCGACGCCACGCCCGCTTGCCAGCATCGCGGCGAGGACGGAGCCGGCCGACGTGCCGACCACCACCTCGGCGTCACGTGGATCCCAGTCGAGACTCTCCGACAGCGCAGCCAACGCGCCGATCATCCACGCCGCGCCGAGGACTCCGCCGCCGCCGAGGACCAAGCCGCGGCGCGGCGGCTTCGGTTTCGCGCTCATTTCACCGTCCCCATGAGTTCCGCGAGCGCTTCCTCGATGCAGCCGGCGAGGACGTCGATGTCCGGCATCGAGTCACGATCACAGTTCAGGCCGTAATAGACGCCTCCGTTGTAGGAGGTGAGGCCGATGGTCACGGCTTGCCCCTTCGCAAGCGGGACGACTGGGTAACAATCGATCATCTGGGCGCCCGCCGCATACAAGGGGAACTGCGGTCCGGGGACGTTGGTCACCACGACATTGAACAGCCGCCGGGTGAGCCCGGAACCGAGCCGCGCCGCGGCTGAGTGGATCGTCGGAGGGGCGAACCCGGTCAATCTGACCAGCGCGTCGGCACCGACGGACTGCCCCGACTCCTTGTGCCCCTTCATCGCGTAGCTGACCTGGTGCAAGCGCATCGCCGGGCTCGGCTCGCCGACCGGAAGGTCGACGAAGTACGACGAGACCCGGTTCCCGAGCGCGCCGTCCTGGCCCTCCGTCCGCACACTGACCGGCACCATCGCGCGCACCGTCGTACTCGGCACGACCGACTCGCCGCGGGTCAGCAACCAGGTGCGCAGCGCACCCGCCACGACCGCGAGCACGACATCGTTGATCGTGCCACCGTGGGTCTTGCGGATCCGCTTGTAGTCGTCGAGCGAGGTTGCGGCCATCCCGAACCGGCGCTGCTCGCCGATGTCGGCGTTGAGCGGGCTGTCCGGCGCCGACCGGAACGAGGTTCGCGCCATCGCGGCGACCCCCAGCGCCGTCCCCAGCAGGCGCGATCCGATCGCCCTGGCATCGGTCGCACCGCTCCGGATCGTCTCAGCGATCTGAGCGGGACGGCGGACGTTGTCGACCATCGCGCCGAGGACAAGCCGGGCCCGTGACGGCTCCCGTCGCGGCACCCACGTGTCCTCGGGCACCTCGCGGGGGGTGGGCTCGAGGTCGAGCAGGACCGTCCCGATGTCCACGGCGCTGATCCCGTCGACCATCGCGTGGTGAGTCTTCGTGATGATCGCGAACCGTCGGTCGGACAGCCCCTCCACCAGATAGGTCTCCCAGAGCGGGCGAGCCCGATCGAGCTGCCGGGCCTGCAGCCGCCCGACCAGCTGCCGGAGCTGATCGTCCGAACCAGGCTTGGGCAGCGCGCTGCGGCGGACGTGGTAGGTGATGTCGAAGTCGTCGTCGTCGACCCACACGGGGTTGGCGATATGGCCGGGCACCCAGCGGACCTTCTGCCGGTACCGCGGGACCAGGCTGATCCGCTTGGCGACCAGCGCGCAGAACGCCTCGTAGTCGAAATCGCCGTCCGGCGGCGGCTCGAACGTCGCGACACTGCCCACGTGCATCGCCGTCGTCGGCGTCTCGAGGTACAGGAAGGAGACGTCGAGAGCAGAAAGCCGTTCGGTCACACGCTCAAGTCTGCACCCGTTGACCGGATTTATGCCTGCGACCTGCCAATTTGCCCGCGCAACGGAATCTTGAACAGCGCCTCGAGCTCGTCGATGGTCTGCTGCGGCGTCACGTGATGGACACCGACGATGCCGGCTTCGACGGCCGCGTCGATGTTGCCCTTGATGTCGTCGACGAAGACACACTCCGCCGGCTCCAGCCCCAGCTTGTCGATCAGGTGCTGATAGATGCCGGGTTCCGGCTTGCGCATCCCGATCTCACCCGAGATGACGACGACGTCGAACAGCTCGTCCCACTCGTCCCGCGGGTAGTCCAGCCCCCAGGAGTTCGACAGCAGGCCGGTGGTGATGCCCGCAGCTCGGGCGTGGCGCAGCGCGTTGAACATGCCGCTCTCCAGACTGAAACCGGCGAACATCCGAGCGATCAACCCTTCGGGCTCCACCGGGAGGCCGTTGCGCGTCTGGAGATGCTTCGCCAGCTCGCGCTCGAAGTCCGGCACCTCCATCTCGCCGAGCTCGAGGGCATGGATGGGGTTGACCGCGGCCTCGCCGCCGTACTCCGGGCCGAACCAGGTGGCCAGAGCCTTGCGGAACTCACCGAGGTCGATGCCATCGTCCTCGCACCAGGAGGACATGGAGTCCTGAAGCGGCGTGGTGAGGACGCCGCCGTAGTCGAAGACGAGAGCGCGAGGTTCAGCCACGCCTGGAACCTACTGACCGGGGCCGACAGGTCGGGCTCGGTGTCGCGGTCGGAGTGGGCGAGGCGGCCTGCTGGGACCGGGCGAACGCTGCCTTCGCCGCCGACTTCGACTGCAACGCCCGGTACTTCGGCCCGATGTCGAGCTCGACCTGGTTCGTGCCAGCGGTCGCCACGAGCCTGGCCCCCTTGATCTGTGCGGCCACCCACTGCGCCACCGCCCTGCGATCAGCGGAGTAGCGCACCGTCGCAATGCCCTTTCCGCGCGTCGCGGTGTTTCCCACGGAGTCGACCGGGAGGCCGCGGGACTGCAGCTGATCAGCCACCTGGTTCGCGAGACCGGCCGTGAGGGTCGCGTTGTCGACCACGAACTTGGTGGAACGCACCTTCGGTGGACCGGCGGGCGACGGCTGGGCCTGCTTCTTGCACACAGGGAGCGCAGCGGCCGGCCCGGAGTCGGTGTTGCTCTTGAGGCCCTTGTACGCCGCGAAGCCGCCGCCGCCGAGGAGGATGACGACCAGGCCAACCGTGACAGATCGCCCGGTGGAGCGGTTGCGACGCGGCGGCGAGAGATCGCCGCGCCCGAGGATCGTCACGGGGCGTAATCGTAGGAGACCCGTGTCTTTCGCTGGGCTTTGCCTACCGCTACGTAACTCAGAGCGGGCTGACTGCGGGGGCGCGGCACCGGCCGCGGTCCGGTTGTCGCGGCCGGCTGTGGTTCCGCGCCAGCCGCAGGCTGGTGAGGTTGTGAGCTGTTAGCGGTGTTCTGGCACCGCTAACAGCACACACCCCCGACGAACCGCAGGCGGCCGACGAAAGGGGTCGGGGGCGGAGTCCCGCCCCGCGTCTCAGCGCCTTTGCTTTAAGGTCGCCTCGACGAGAGGACGAACGTGGACTTCGCGATTTCGAGCGCGGCCGAGGACTATGCCAAGCGCCTGAGCGACTTCATGGACAGCCACATCTACCCGGCCGAGCCGGTGTACCGCGACCAGCGCATCGCCCTCGCGGCCGAAGGCAAGGAGCACCACGTTCCGCAGGTGGTCGAGGACCTCAAGGTCGAGGCCCGCAGCCGCGGCCTGTGGAACCTGTGGCTGCCCGCGGTCTCCGGCCTGTCCAACGTCGACTACGCCCACCTGGCCGAGATCATGGGGCACTCCGGCAACCTGGCGCCCGAGGCGACCAACTCGGCGGCGCCGGACACCGGGAACATGGAGGTGCTCCACCTGTTCGGCACGACCGAGCAGAAGGAGCGGTGGCTGCAGCCGCTGCTCGACGGAGAGATCCGCTCCGCCTTCGCGATGACCGAGCCGGCGGTCGCCTCCTCGGACGCGACCAACATCTCCACGGAGATCCGGCGCGAGGGCGACGAGTACGTCATCAACGGGCGCAAGTGGTGGATCAGCGGCAGCGCCGACCCGCGCTGCGCGATCATGATCGTGATGGGCAAGACCAGCCCGGACGCCGCCGCCCACCAGCAGCAGTCGATGGTCCTCGTCCCGATGGACACCCCCGGTGTCACCGTCGTACGGCCGCTCCCGGTCTTTGGCTATCAGGACCAGCACGGCCACTGCGAGATCACGTTCGAGAACGTCCGCGTGCCGACGTCGAACCTGATCGGCGAGGAGGGTGGCGGGTTCGCGATCGCCCAGGCTCGCCTCGGTCCCGGCCGGATCCACCACTGCATGCGCGCCATCGGGATGGCCGAGCGGGCCCTGGCGATGATGTGCCAGCGCGCGGCGTCGCGGGTCGCGTTCGGCAAGGAGCTGGCGCGCCAGGGCGTGGTCCAGGAGCAGATCGCCGAGTCCCGGATGGAGATCGAGCAGGCACGCCTGATGACGCTGAAGACCGCGTGGCTGATCGACACCGTCGGCGCGAAAGGCGCCCGGAGCGAGATCGCGGCGATCAAGGTGATCGCGCCACGGATGGCCTGCCGCGTCATCGACCGGGCGATTCAGATTCACGGCGGCGGCGGCGTGAGCGACGACTTCCCCCTCGCCCAGATGTACGCCGGAGCCCGGACGCTGCGCCTCGCCGACGGTCCCGACGAGGTGCATGTCCGGTCGGTGGCTCGCCAGGAGCTCGGTAAGTACCTTCAGCGATCCTGAGCGCCAGCCCACGGATCGCCAGCCGGACCGCTGACTTCGCCGCCTGCTCGGCGAGCGTGCGTCCGACCGCGGTCGCGCCGTCGACGGCGGCCGGATCGTCCGGTACGACGACCGGCGCCTCGATGCCCGCATAGCGCACCAGCGCACTCGTCGCCTGCCGGCCGGGGTCGCCCGGCCCAAGGACGCGTTCCCGAACGCGATTGACGACCGTGACGGGGGCGACGGCCGTCAGCTCGCTCAGCTGGGGAAACAGGCGGAGGTAACGCCCGAGGCCGACCGGGTCGGCGCCGGCGACCGCCACCACGACGTCGGCTGCAGCCAGCGCGGCCAGCGTCGCGCCATTGCGATGCGGCGCGGTCGTGTCATAGGTCAGGTCCTCGTCCTGCTCCAGGCAGAAACCGGCGTCGACGACGACGTAGGACGCGACGTCGCGCGCAACCCTGAGGACCTCAGTGAACGACGAGGCGCGGATCTCCGGCCAGCGCTCCGCTCGACCGATACCGGTGAGCACGCAGAGACCGGGGCTGAGCTCCTGCGCAACCGTCACCAGCTGGGCGCGGTCCAGCCGTCCGGCATTGGCGAATCGGCAAGCAGCAGCGAGCCCCGGCGCCTCGTCCAGGACGCCGAGCAGCTGGGCGACCGCACCGCCGTACGTATCGGCGTCCACGAGCAACACCGGCCGGCCGAGCCGGGCGAGCTCGGCCGCGAGATTCACGGCGACGGTCGTCCGCCCCGGTGCACCCGCGGGGCCCCAGACGGCAATGACACGGCCGAGTCCCTGCGGCGGCTCCTGCGCCTGCGGTGCCTGGCTCGCCGTGACACCTGCGGTGAAGGCGTCGACGGCGAGTCGCACCGCCACCGCGACGCCGTCTGCAGTGACGACGCGCTCGACCCCGAGCTGGCGGAGTCGCTGCGCGGCACTGTCGTCCGGGGAGGCAGCGAGACCCACCACCGCGACGCCGGCGAATCCGAGCCGGCTGATGGCCTCTCGGTCGAGCCGTCGGAGGTCAGCCGCGAGCACGACCGCACGTGCCCGCCCGGCCGCCGCCGTGGCCAGCAGGTCAGCCAGGTCGACGCATCGACGAACGACCTCGAGGTCGGGCGCTGAAGTCGCAAGCGTCGCGGCCAGCTCGGCCTCCGCGGTGGGGTCGCCGATCGCCGTCAGGATCTGGATCGTCACGGCGAGCCGGCCCCGTCGACGAGCTCGACCGGCACGCGAACCAGGTCGAGGTCGCCACCTTCGAGCGCTGCGATGATCCGATCGACGTCGGCGGCTGGGACGGCAAGCACGACGGCGGCGATGTCGCTGCCTGACAGCGATGTCGAGCCATCGTCGTAGGAATCGACCGGTACCGCCGCGAGGACGCGAGTCGGCGGGTCGGCCCGTCGCGCGATTCCCGACTTGGTGGTCACGTAGACATCGACCAGGTCGCCGCGAACCAGGTCGACCGGCAGGTGTCCTGGCGAGACCGGCACGGTCACGAAGCGGCGGTCCGATGTGTCGCCCGGGTCCGCCGACAGCGCGGCGACCGGTAACAGCTCGCCGGCGCCGACGTGCCGTGTCACGACGTACCCGACCGGCGCAGCGCCGGCAGCGACGTACGCCGAACCCTCGCCGTCGAACCGGACCTGGCTGACGGCCAGATCGCCCGCCCGGAGCTGCTCGCCGGGGACCAATTCCACCCGCGCGACGTAGACCGGCGTCAGGTGGTCGGCGGCGGTGACGACCCGCGCACCGATGACGACCGAGCCGAGCACGAGCAGGACACCGAGGACCAGCCGCAGGTCGAGCCAGCTCGGTGTCGCGAGCCGCCTGACCCGCGGTGAACCGACCTGCGGCGAAGCGTCAGACACCCGACCTCCATCACGACACGCATCCACACGACTCGCGTCAGGTTGCCCGAAGTCGCGCCCCGCCGCGGTGCGTTGTCCACAGGCCCGGTCGCGGCTGCCTCGATTCGTTGCGAGACTCGCGCCCGTGCCGAACCCGCGCTTCCTTCGCCTGTCCGACGTCGCCGAGATCCTGAACATCTCATCGGCGCAGACCTATGCGCTGGTCCGTAGCGGCGAGCTCCCCGGCATCAAGATCGGCGGCCGCGGGCAGTGGCGCGTCGACGCCGAGCAGCTCGAGGCGTTCATTCGCAAGGCACACCGGGACACCCGCGAGTTCGTCGAGCGTCATCCCTTCTGACAGCTACGCAGGGCAGATCTGTACGCCGGCGACGGCGCGGAGGGCGATCACGCCGTGCGGGTCGGCCAGCTCGAGGTAGTCCGCGGCGACCCGGTCGAGCCGGCCGGCCTGGCTCGATCCATCGCGCAGCCACAGCGCAACGCCGGCGCGATCGCGGGCCAGCCCTCGCAGGACCTGCCCCATGCCGACGCGGCGGTCGACCTCTGAGACGAGGCTTACGGCGCCGGCAGCGAGACCCCAGGCACCGCTGATCGCGAGCTGCTGGATCACCACATCGTGGCCTGACTCCGCGCGACCGAGCACCCAGTCGGGGCCGACGTCGCGGACGTCGAGGCGTTGCCGGCCCATCCCGTCGACCACCAGGTCGACGACCCGGCCACGCGACGCTCGCAGTCGATCGGCCAGCGACACGCCGGCGAGTTCTCGGCGGGTGCGATCCGAGACCTCGAGCCGGTCGTCGGCCGCAGACTCGGCGTCGAACTGGGCGTCCAGATCGTCGAAGAATCGGGTCCACCGCACGGCCGAAGTCTCCGGGCCGGTGCGCGCGCCGGCAACCGGGCCTGTGGACATCGTCCGTTGCCCGAGGTTGTCAACAGCACGCAGGGCCACGCGATTGACAGCAACCGGCGGCATCTCGACCATCCGGTCCCCCACCCGACCGGAGGCGACTGTGGACATCCACGACACATCCGCGCCCCCGTCGCGGCTGCTGCGAGCACTGCTGCTCATGACGGCCGCGATCGGCGGCGCGGTCCTCATCTGGCACCTGCACCCGGGCACCTCGACCGGGTCGTCCGCGCCGGACGCCGACATCGTGCTCGCCGCGACCTGGCTCTCCTGGGCTGCGGCGGGCTACCTCTGCATGGCAGTGGCCGCAACGGCCGCCGCGCATGTCGCGGCCGGCCTCGGCGTTGCTGGCCAGTCACTGGCCCGGATCGCGCCGTACCGCATTCGTCGGCTGGTCGACGCGGCGCTGTCCATCGGCGTCGCCGCGTCGCTGGTCGCCGGACCAGCCGCGGGTGTCGCGGCGGCCGCGCCGCCGCCTGCAGCTGCACGGACCGTCGCTGGCTCCGCGCTGGACTGGCCGGGGCTGGTTGCGACAACTGCCGCCACCCCCTACCACCATCACAATCACCATCACCGAGCGCCGCCCCGCGCCGCCGGTGATGTAGTTGTCGTCCAACCCGGCGACACGCTGTGGGCGATCGCCGCTCGCCACCTCGGCCCTGGCGCGACCGGGACGTCGATCACCGCGGCCTGGCACGCCTGGTACGCCGCGAACCGCGGCGTGATCGGCGCCAACCCCAGCCTCATCCACGCCGGTCAGCGCCTCGTGATCCCGACCTCCACCGACGACTAGGAGATCTGCCATGCCACTACGCCTGCTTCCAGTCCCGGCACTCGACGGGCCGTATGACGACGAACGACTCGATCCCCCGATTCCGCCGATCGACGGAAGTCTTGCGTTGGCCTTCCCGCCGCCAACGCGCGTGAGCGTCCCACTTCGACTCGTGCCGCCGGCTGGCGGCGTGACACTCACGCCGGAGCCGAGCCGGCGTGACCTCCTGCCGGATCCGCGGCCGTGGACTGCGCGGCTCGCGCAAGCGATCGCCGAGGTTCTCGCGGGCGCACGGCCTCCCGGGCAGCTGTCACGGGTCGCGACGCTGGAGGTGCTCCACCTGCTCGAGCGAGGCGCCGGCCGACTGGGGGTGCGACCTGGCGCGCCGGTGCAACGACCGGTCGTCGGCTCGGTCCGGGTCAGCGAACCGCGGGACGGCGTCGCGGAGGCGTGCGCGGTCGTCGACACCGGTGCCAGAAAGCGAGCCCTCGCGTTCCGGCTCGAGGGCAGCGACGGTCAGTGGCGTTGCACCGCGCTGCAGGTGGGCTGATGCCCGCGATAGTGACCGGTAGGTGCCATTTCCGTTGGCGGACAACGCATTTTCGATGGTTTGCCCCCGTTGGCCTGCGACTCTCCAAGAGCCCGTACGCCACCCCAGGTGGCTGGCCGTCGAGGGGGAACCATGGCAAGGCTGGCGATCGCCGACCAGCTGCTGTCCCGGCCGGCACGGCTCGACCCGATGCCGGCCACCCGCCGGCTGGCGCAGGTCATCGCGGAGGTGTTGACCGGTGCCCGGCCGGCCGCCCAGCTGTCGGACGTGGCCGCGCCGGATGTGATCCGGATGCTCGTTCGCAGCGCGGGCCGGCTGCGCGCCGTCCCCGGTGCGCCGGTGCTGTGCCCCATCGTGTGCACAGTTCACATCGACGAGCCCGCGCCCGGCGTCGCAGAGGCCTGCGCGCTGATCAACCTGGGGGTTCGCTACCGCGCGATCGCCTTCCGGATGGAGGCGGCCGGCGATGACCGGTGGCGGTGCACCGCCCTGCACATCGGCTGAGCGGTCCGCCAGTTACGAGCCGTACGGCAGGAAGCAGATGCCCGCGAGGTTCGCGACGTGGCCGCACATGTTCGAGCCGTTGTTGTTGTCGCTCGCGACCCACAGGCCGGCGCTGGTCACCTCGAGGTCATCGGCACCGAGGCCGCGGTCTCGCGTCGGGTTGTAGGTGACGGACCCATCGGTCGGCGACAGGCCGACCATGCCAGGCGCGGCGACCGAGTTGCGGCCGGGGCCGTCGCAACCCTCTCCGTTGGAGGCGTACCGCTCGTGACCGGCGAAGTACGCCGTACTCGCGTCGGCCGCCGCGGCGTAAAGCGAGTCGCAGCCGGTGTAGTTGACCCAGAGGTGGCTCACCTGACCCGACGTCGTCGGGAAAGCGGCCGCCGCATCGCAGAGTCCAGCTCGCGCGTTGCGCGTGGAGAACGCGGGTCCGTTGGACGGCTTGTATCCGGTCGATGCGAAGTACACCGTCTGGCCGTCCGGCGCCCAGGCGCCCGCCTGCGCGTAGAACGGCTCGCCGACGTAGCAGTTCGCGTCGAACTCCGGCGCGTACCAGGCATCGGTGCTTGCGGCGTCCGCGTTGAGGTCGATGATCGCGACCTGGCGGCGCGGCTGGCCGCCAACCGTCGTGAAGACACCCTCGATCAGGTCCTTGGTGCCGTCCGGGCTGAGCTGCTGGTTGTAGACCTGTGTGGCGTTCGACGCCGAGCTCCGGCGAGCGTCGTCGGTGAAGACGTAGTTGCCGGAGATCCCGAGCGACAGGTAGCCATCGTCCTTGCCGGTCGCTGGGTTCAGGCTCGCGAAGTAGGGGTGCGCATTGCTGCCGCCGATACCGGCGAACTTCCCGCCGACGAGCAGGTGGCCGTTCCATCCGGCGATCGTCTGCACCTCGCCGCCTGCGGCGTTCTTCCACGAACCGAGCACCTGACCGGTGGTCGTGCTCACCGCCGCGAGGTTCTTGACCGTGGTTGAGCCCACCTGGGTGAACTTGCCGCCGAGGTAGGCGACCGAACAGTCGGTGCCGTTGAAGCCAATCGTGTTGACCGTTCCGTTGACCTCAGGGTCCCAACTAGTCACCTTGAACGGCGAGGTGGCGCTGAAGCTGAACGCTCCACCGCGGGTGTACTTCGTCGAACCCTTGGCGATCTGGGTGATCGTGCCGACGGCGTACATGGTGCCGCCACACTGGACGAGCTGGCGGACGTACTGCGTCGCGCTGTTCGTGACGAGGTGCGGCGTCCCGGTCGCGGGGGTGAGACTCGGCGGGCCGAACGGCACATCCGCGAACGCGCCAGACGCCGACAGCAGGCCGGTCGTCGCGATCGCGGCTACGACGGCAGACCGAGCGGCCTTGCGGCTGGCTGGGATCACAGCGAACACCTGGCTTTCCCGTAGGCGTGACGAGCGGATCGCGACGGATCAGCGTCCGAATTCCACGGTATTGACCGGTCCATACCACCCTGTAGAGCCATTTGGCTCAACTTCGTGTGGCATTCGATGGCTCTACCCGGTTGCAGGCTGACTCACGCGACGCCGGGGGCGCTGACTCACGCGACGCCGGTTGCAGGCTGACTCACGCGACGCCGGGGGCGCCATGGCAACGCTTGAACTTCTTGCCCGAGCCACAGGGGCACGGCGCGTTGCGGGACGCGTTCGCGAATCCCCCGCCGCCGGCGGGAGCCGATGACCGTTCCACCCCGCCCTCGCCGTCGATCGTCGGCGCCGAGTACTGGAGGTTCGAGTCCTGGACGGGTCGGCCGAACGCCTGACCGAGCACGTTCGCGACCTTCGCGCGCTCGTGCTCGTCCCGCGTCATGACCGCAGGTGACGCAGGTTCGTCCGCGACGGCAACCGGCTGCCCGCCCTCGATCGTGAGGCCAGGGATGTCGTCGGCCTCGACCTCCGGCTCCGCCTCAACGTTGACCTCGGCAAAGAAGAGGAAGCCGACCGACTCCTCCTTGATGCCTTCCATCATCGCGGTGAACATGTCGAACGCCTCGCGCTGGTACTCGACCAGCGGATCACGCTGGCCGTAGCCACGCAGATGGATGCCGTCTTGGAGATAGTCCATCTCGTACAGGTGCTCGCGCCACCTGCGGTCGAGCACCGTGATCAGGACCTGGCGCTCCAGCTGGCGCAGGACCGGCTCCCCGTCCGGCCCGAGGCCGAGCTCCTCCTCGCGTCGCTGGTAAGCAGCGTGCGCGTCGGCGACGATCTCTTCGGTCAGGAACTCGCTGGACACGCCGCCGCCGGATCGCTCGTCGATCTCGTCGAAGGTCACGCCGACGGGGTACAGCGTCTTCAGACCGGCCCACAACGCGTCGAGGTCCCAGTCCTCCTCGCCATAGCCTTCGGCTGTCGCGCCCTCGACGTACGCCGAGATCGTGTCCTCGATGATGTTGAGGATCTCCTCGTGGATGTCCTCGCCCTCGAGGATGCGGCGACGCTCGTCGTAGATGACGGTGCGCTGCTTGTTGAGCACCTCGTCGTACTTCAGGACGTTCTTGCGGATCTCGAAGTTCTGCTGCTCGATCTGGGTCTGCGCCGAACGGATCGACCGCGACACCATCTTGGACTCGATCGGGATGTCCTCCGGAAGGTTCAGGCGGTCCATGATCGCCTCAACCATGTGCGCGTTGAACAGCCGCATCAGGTCATCGCCCAGCGAGAGGTAGAACCGCGACTCGCCGGGGTCGCCCTGCCGGCCGGAACGACCGCGGAGCTGGTTGTCGATCCGGCGCGAGTCGTGGCGCTCGGTGCCGAGGACGTAGAGACCGCCGATCTCCACGACCTCCTCGTGCTCGGACTTGACGGCGTTCGCGGCCGCTTCGATCGCGGCCGGCCAGGCTGCCTCGTAGTCCTCCGGCGTCTCGACCGGCGACAGCCCCCGCCCCGCGAGCTCGAGGGTCGCCATCGCCTCGGGGTTGCCGCCCAGCATGATGTCGGTGCCTCGACCGGCCATGTTCGTGGCGACCGTGACGGCGCCCTTGCGACCAGCCTGCGCGATGATCGCGGCTTCCTTCTCGTGATACTTCGCGTTGAGGACCTCGTGCGGCACACCGCGACGCAGCAACATGCCGGACAGCAGCTCGCTCTTCTCGACGCTGGTCGTGCCGACGAGGATCGGCTGGCCCTTGTCGTGCCGCTCGACGATGTCGTCGACGACGGCGGACCACTTCGCCTCCTCCGTCTTGTAGACGATGTCGGCCTGGTCGATCCGCACCATGTCGCGGTTCGTGGGGATAGGTACGACGCCCAGCTTGTAGACCTGGTCGAACTCTGCCGCCTCGGTAGCCGCCGTACCCGTCATGCCGCCGAGCTTGTCGTAGAGCCGGAAGTAGTTCTGGAGCGTGATCGTTGCGAGGGTCTGGTTCTCCTGCTTGATCTCGACGCCTTCCTTCGCCTCGATCGCCTGGTGCATGCCCTCGTTGTAGCGGCGGCCGTGCAGGATGCGGCCGGTGAACTCGTCGACGATGAAGACCTCGCCGTTCATGACCACGTAGTCCTTGTCGCGCTTGAACAGCTCCTTGGCCTTCAACGCGTTGTTGAGGAACCCGACCAGCGGCGTGTTGACCGCTTCGTACAGGTTGTCGATGCCGAGCTCGTCCTCCACCCGCTCCACCGCGGCCTCGAGCACGCTCACGGTGCGCTTGCCCTCGTCGGCCTCGTAGTCGACGTCCCGGGTCAGCTTGGCCGCGATCCGCGCGAACTCGACGTACCACTTCGCGTTGTGCTCGGCAGGGCCGCTGATGATCAGGGGGGTTCGGGCCTCGTCGATGAGGATGGAGTCGACCTCGTCCACGATCGCGAAGTTGTGGCCGCGCTGGACCAGCTCTTCCTCGCTCCACGCCATGTTGTCGCGCAGGTAGTCGAAGCCGAACTCGTTGTTGGTCCCGTAGGTGATGTCACAGGCGTACGCCGCGCGACGCTGCTCCGGCGTCTGCTGCGCCAGGATCACGCCGACCGACAAGCCGAGGAAGCGGTGGACTCGACCCATCCACTCCGCGTCTCGCTTGGCGAGGTAGTCGTTGGTCGTGATGATGTGAACGCCCTTGCCGGACAGGGCATTCAGGTACGCCGGCATGACACCGGTCAGGGTCTTGCCCTCACCGGTCTTCATCTCGGCGATGTTGCCGAGGTGCAGTGCGGCGGCACCCATCATCTGGACGTCGAACGGCCGCTGGCCGAGCGTGCGGCGTGCCGCCTCGCGGACGACGGCGAAGGCCTCCACCATCAGGTCGTCGAGGGTCTCCCCCTCGGCGTACCGGGCCTTGAACTGCTCGGTCTGCGCCTTCAACTCGTCATCGGACATCGCGACGATGTCGTCGTCGATCGCGGCGACCTGATCGGCGATCGCCTCGAGCCTGCGGACGATCCGCGTCTCGCCGGCCCGCATGATCCGGTCGAATACCGCCACCGTTTCCGCCTCCAGACATCCTGCCGTGCTCCGCGCGGCCGTAGGTCAGGCCACGCTCGTTAAGTCTATGGGCGCGAGCGGCGGGCCGATCCCGATCCGCTCAACCCCACCAGAACGACGCGGCGATCACGGTGTACAGGCCGAGCAAGGCAGCACCCTCGAGCCAGTCCGACTCGGCGTCGAGAATGACGAAGCTGACGGCGATGATCGACGCCACGAGGGTCGTCACGAGCAGCGGCGGGAACACCAGCGTGAAGGTGGCACCACCGATGATCGGTGAGATCAGCACCAGCACGGGCGCGAGCACCAGGGCGATCTGGATCGGTGAGTTGAGGATCACCGACATCGCGACGTCGGCCTTGTCGCGTGCGGCGAGCTGGATGCCGACGACGTTCTCGACTGCGTTGCCGGCGATCGCCACGATGACGAGACCGGCGAATGCCTGCGAGATGTGGAGGGAGTCCAACGCCGGCTGGAGCGCCGCGACGAACCAGTCGGACACCAGCGCTGCGAGCACTCCGGTCAGTGCGAGTCCGGTGATCGCGAGCCACACCGGCCAGGTCGCCTGGTGGTGAGCCGCCTCCTGCTCCCCCTCGACTCGCC
Source organism: Frankiaceae bacterium (assembly GCA_019239875.1). Taxonomy (GTDB): domain Bacteria; phylum Actinomycetota; class Actinomycetes; order JAFAQI01; family JAFAQI01; genus JAFAZI01. The sequence goes on along the minus strand of JAFAZI010000194.1, from coordinate 837 downwards.
GCATCGAGGCTGGCAGTGACAGCGCGAACACGGCGAGCAGTGCGATAGAGGCGATGACGGACAAGGCGTGCTCGTGCTGGGCGGCCGGCGTGTGGACGTACGACGCGAGGCTCGGCACGAGCATCGCGAAGACTGCGAGCAGCATCATCGCGACGAGCGTCCGTGCCCGGCCGCCGTCGAAGGCCTGCCGGCCGTTCTTCAGCCCGCCGACCATGAAGGCGAGGCCGAGCACGAGCAGCGCGTTGCCGAGGATCGAACCGATGATCGCGGCCTCGACGACGCCGCGCAGCCCCTCCCGCAGCGCGAAGATGCACACGAAGAGTTCGGGAAGATTGCCGAGCGCGCTCTGCACGACGCCGGTCGCGCCCGACCCGAGCCGGTCCGCGACCTGCTCGACGCACTTGCCGACGAGAGCAGCGAGAGCGGCGAGCGCACCCGCTGCGACGATGAAGGTGGCGGTCGGGTTGGAGTCGGTGTAGTTCAGGACTCCTGCGACCGCCGTGAAGACGGCCGAGAGCCCGACGATGATCCGCTCAGAGCGCGTCAGCACATTCACCGCGCCGAGTCTTTCAGAGTCGCATCGCAGAGTGGGTGGCCGGTGTAGCGGGTGGCCGGTGTTAGGTCCTGGTTCAAGATCATGGGGGATTGACGACGTTCTAGAGCCTGTTGCTAAATACCGGCGCGGCTGGCGGGTTCTGTTGGGTGGTGGCGGGAGACTTTGTTGGTGGCGAAGGACTTTCACTATCCGCAGCGTGATCAGGTGTTCTTGCTGCCCCCGGATATGCGGGAGTGGTTGCCGCCGGACCATCTGGCGTTTCTGACGATCCGGGTGATCGG
>JAFAZI010000175.1 GCA_019239875.1 Frankiaceae bacterium | reverse complement strand
GTCCGGCGGCAACCACTCCCGCATATCCGGGGGCAGCAAGAACACCTGATCACGCTGCGGATAGTGAAAGTCCTTCGCCACCAACAAAGTCTCCCGCCACCACCCAACGGAACCCGCCAGCCGCGCCGGTATTTAGCAACAGGCTCTCTTTCGTCGTCAATCCCCCATCAGAGTCACGGACCCGGCGAGTACCCATGGGTGAGCGTGTGCGGTTTGGCATCCCGCACATCCTGAAGTTATCCACAATCACCCGCTACCTCGGTGATGTTCGACGTGACAAACCCAACGGGTCTCCGTTGGATCGCTCGCACCGATAGCGTCGGCGGTAGTTACTGCCTGGCGGAGCGAGTCGAGATGCCGAACATTCCAGCGGAATGGCTGGACTGCGTCGTGTTCCTCTACGAGAACAAGGACGCAGCGCAAAAGGGCGCGCCGTATGGCGGAACGGGCTACATCGCGTCAGTCACGTCGGAGATCTGCACGCACCTGTACATCGTGACCAACGCGCATGCCGTAGAGCGTGGAGCCGCTGTGCGGGTGAATCTGCGCGGCGGTGGGTTCGCCGTGCTGAACATTCCCCCTGGCAACTGGTACGACCACCCTGCGGGGGATGACGTTTCGGTCGCCCCTGTTGTGCTGGAGAATGCCTCTTACCGGCTTACCGCGTTCCCCGCAGACTGGCTGCTGACCGACGTTGCCCCGCTGACGGTGGGTGACGACTGCTTCTTCATGGGCCGCCACATATGGCTGGACGGTAAGCAACGCAACACTCCGTCTGTGAGGTTCGGAAACATCTCGATGCTCGACGCAGAGCCGGTGTGGCAGAAAGGGCGCGGGTTCTATCAGGAGAGCATCGTTGTGGAGGCACGCTCGCTCGGCGGGTTCTCCGGGTCGCCAGTGTTCACTTACCGCGACAACAGTTTCGGTGTTGCAACCGGTGATGGCGACCAGTCGGCGTTGTCCGCTGTTCCGATTCACGGCGGGTGGGTGACACTGCTTGGCATCGACTGGGGCCACATGAGCGCCCGCGAGGCGCTGGAAGCACCCGGCATGGATATGCCGCGTGAGGACAAGGACATGGCACTCAACTCAGGCATGATGCTGGTAGTCCCGGGATGGAAGATCCGTGAAGCGCTGAACAGACAGGATTTGGTGAGGATGCGCGAGGAAGCCGAGCGGAAGATTCAGGAAGCCGACGAGAGCGCAGGCGCGGTCATGGATAGCGCCACTGCCGATGACCGTGTCAGCCTTAAGCCGCTCGACCCGGCAACCGCATTGCGCGCTTTGCTGAACGTGAAGCCCGAGAGCGGTGATGAGGCCTAGGCCTGGCCCGTCAGCGGTTTGTACGAGAGCCGACGGCCCGCGACGTTGTCGATGAGCCGCACCATGCGCTCCGAGTCGGTGGCCTTGCAGTTGGTGTACATGAAGTCGAACTGCGCGAGGTAGCGGTTCAGGTGCTCGACGCTGACGTGGTGGTGCGTGCCGTCGAGTGACCGCTTCAACTGCGAGAAGTAGCCCTCTACGGTGTTCGTGGTCGCGCCACGGTTCTTGTACTGGCCGTCCTTGTGGTTGACGGTGTGGTGGCTGTTGAACTTCTCACCGATACGGCGGTAGGCGCGGAGTTCGTCGGTCCAGAGCTGCGAGTGCTCGATGTCGACCTGCGGCGTGATCTCGTCGCGCAGCGTCTCGGCGGTGACGTCCGGGATGGCGCGGCTGCGGACCTCGCGGGTCTCGAAGTCGACCAGCGCGAGGACGGGCTGCTTGTCGGAGAAACCCGCGCCGCGCTGACGCGGGTCGTCCGCGTGACGGTTCTTCGGCTTCCCGCCGATGAACGTCTCGTCCGCGATGATCGTGCCGCGCAGCAGTCCCGCCATCGGGTCCTGCTTCATCGCCTCGCGGATCCGGTGGAGCATGTACCACGCGGTCTTGGCGGTCAGGTCGTACTTCCGCTCGATCTCCCGCGCTGACACGCCGTTCTTGCTGGCGCACATCTCCAGCACGACCATCACCCAGGTACGGACGCTGATCTTCGTGCCGTGAAAGATCGTCCCGGTCAGCACCGAGAACTGCTTGCGGCATGAGCAGCACTTCCAGACCCGACGCTCACTGACCTTGCCGTTCTTCGCCGTCATCCGCGTGGCGCGTGACGACCCGTTCGCCGGGGTCAGGAAGTAGTGCCCACCGATGACACCGCAATGCGGGCACACAACGTCGGCCTTGTCCGCACCCCAGCGCAGTTCCTCAAGCAACTGGTAGGCGTCTGCCTCCGTGCCGAGACGGTTCATGAGCGAAGGGATCGAGAACTCTTGCTGGGCCATGCCACTTATTATGGGCGTGACAGGGTGGGTTTGTCAAGTCACACAGCGCCGCTACCTCACTTCTCAACCACAATTTGGGGCTTTACGGTGGCCCGATGGTTTGGGGGAACCCAGCGCTTCCTGAGCGCTTGCTGATGCGTTTCGACATCTTCGCCGCAGAGCGACCGGCGGCGGTCGTGCATTGGGAGACGAGGTGACCGCCCCGGAGCAGTCGTGCGGCGCTGGCGTCCTGACTGCCCTCGGCATGTCGGCGCAGGCGGAAGCGGTTTGGCGTCAGCTGGTGATGGACCCAGACGCGACCGAAACCGACCTGTGCATCGCTGCCGCTGTCCGCCCCAACGTGCTAACTGACGCCCTGACAGATCTCATGGATGCTCAACTGATCATCCCGGCTGAGACACCCTCTGGCTTCGCTGCCATTGATCCATCGCTCGCGATCGAAGCATTCGTCGCGCGCGGCCAGCGTGAGGTTGCAGCTCGGACCGAGGCCCTCACCTGGGCGAGATCCCAGGTGGCCGACCTCGCCGGCCTATACGCGCTGGCACGTACCGGCGATGGATCGGTAGCAAGCTTCGAAATCGTTACCGACATCGCCGAGATCCGCCACCAGATAGGGATCGCGGCGAGCCGTGAGCGCACCGAGAATCGCTCCCTCGCACTCGACCTATCCATCGAGGGACTAGATGCGTCCTTCGACGTCGACGACTCGACGCTCAGCCGTGGAGTCAAACAACGGACGATCGTATCTGCCGACGCGCTTACGAGCATCGAAGCCTTTCCCCGTTACGAGCGTTTGGCACGACGGGGCGAAGAGGTCCGCACCCTCGAATCCGTGCCATTTCAAATGGTCGTATTCGATCTCGATCTGGCGGTGTTACCGGTAGATCCGCACCACCCAGCGACCGGCGCGATGTTCATCCGGGCTAACACTGTGGTAGCGGCGCTTGCCCTGCTCTTTGATCAATTGTGGATCGACGCCCGACCAATCTTTACGCCTACAGAGCGACTCACTTTCGAAGGCCGAAGGGGCCGAGTGCTCGAACTCGTCGCCGCCGGCAATAAAGACGAACGGATTGCACGCTCCTTGGGTGTCGGAACCCGCACTATTCGCCGGGACATCGCTGAGCTGAAGAGCGAGCTCGGAGCATCCTCGAGAACCGAGATCGTTGCGGCGGCCGTCCGAAAGGGGTTGTTGTGATGTCCGAGACCAGTGCGCAGGATCGACAGCGTCTGCTCACGGAGTTCGGAGCAAGCGCAGATGCTGACGTGGTGTGGCGAATGTTGCTCAGGAATCCTGCAATGTCTGCGCCTGCACTTGCATCGCTCGTTGGACTCGACCTTGCGGCGGTTGAACGGGCAATCGACGAACTCCTCGCCGCAAATTTGGTCCGCGGCGGTTCGAGCGCTACAGGCGTTGTGCCGATTGACCCCACGCTGTCAATGGAGTCAAGGATCGTGCGGGCCGAGCGCGCCGTCGCCGAACGGCTCGAAGCACTGGCGCTAGTGCGGGCGCAGATCCCAGCGCTTTCCGAGGAGTTCATGCGTGGCCGCGCACCGGACCATGACCTACCTGGATTCGAGGTCGTCACTGGCTTGGACAACATTCGAACGCAGGTCTATCTCGCGGGCGAACGGGTGCGACACGACATTCGCGCCACGGAACACCACATGACACCAAGCCCCGACTTTGCCCATGGCCGCGCCTGCCAGCTCGCGCTGTTGGATCGGGGTGTAAGGGATCGGACGATCGTTTCGAGTGATGCGTTGGCGCACCCTGCGTTGCGGGCGGAGTACTTGCTGATGCGTGACCATGGCCATCAGGCCAGGACATTGCCCGACATCACGACGCGCATCATCATCTATGACCGTGACTTGGCAATCGTTCCGGTCGATCCCACGCGCCTCGAGTGTGGAGCGATCTTCATACGAGTACCGAGCATCATTGACGCCTACATCTTGATGTACGAATACATGTGGGACGCCGCCACGCCCGTCTTTGAACTCGATGGCGCGGCTGGCGCTCCGACAGGGCGGGTCGCACGCGTGCTGGAGCTCGTTGCAGTTGGAGCGAAGGACGAAGCGATAGCTCGGTCGCTCGACGTCGGCACTCGCACAATCAGGAGGGATGTCGCCGACCTCAAATCCGTCCTCGGCGTGTCATCACGGACCGAGTTGGCAACTGCAGCGCTGCGACGCGGGTGGCTTTAACCGATTGGCTCGATCGAGATACCACTAGGGCTTGTCGCGACGCCGGTCCTACGGCAGGCTAGGCAGAACCGCCGTTTGCCGCAGGAGGCACACATGTCGATGCCCCACTCCGAGGACACCCACCAGTCACTTCTGGCGAGGATTCCCGAGGCAACGGGGCGTGACCTCCCTAGTTGGTTCGCCTGTCTAGAGGATGGACCAGGCCTGCCACGCTTCGATGAACGCGTGACTTGGTTGCGGGATGAGCACAGTCTCCCGCACGGCTACGCCCGCGCCATCGTGCACGAGCACGACAAGCGACGCGCAGCAAACCGCAGCTGACAAGGTGGACGTTGAGGAGGCGCGGGCATTTGTCCGGGCCAATCATCGTGCCGTGCTCGCAACTCTCGCGCAGGATGGCACGCCTCAACTCTCGCCAGTCGCGGTTGGCATCGGCGAAGCCGGGGACCTGCTCATCTCGACGCGCGAGACGGCGGTGAAGGCAAAGAACATTCGGCGCGAACCCCATGTCTGGGTATGCGTCCTGAACGATGGGTTCTACGGGCAATTTGTTCAGATCAGCGGTCCGGTTACCGTTGTCGCGCTGCCCGACGCTATGGACGGCTTGATCGAGTACTACCGATCGGTCTCAGGTGAGCATCCGGACTGGGATGACTACCGGACAGCCATGGAGCGCGAGAGACGGATCTTGCTTCGAGTTGAGATCGTTAAAGCGGGACCGACGTTCCACGGCTAGCCATACACAATGCGCGTCAGCCAATCAGCGACCAGAGCCGGCTTGGATTCACCGTCGATCTCAACGGTCATCGTCCGCGTGGTTTGCAAGGTGTTCGGGTCCTTGAGCTCGACGGCCGCAAGCACGCTTGAGCATCGAATCTTCGATCCGACCTTGACGGCATTGATGAAGCGCACCTTCTCGAAGCCGTAGTTCACGCCCATGACCACGCCATCGAAGCGTTCCGCTGGCTGAGGGATGGACTCCGCGAGTTTCACCAGCAGCGAGAGCGTGAGAAAGCCGTGGGCGATGGTGACACCCCACGGCGACAGCTCGGATGCAAGCTTGGGGTCGACGTGGATGAACTGATGATCCTCAGTCACGTCAGCAAAGGCGTTGATCCGGTCCTGGGTCACTTCGAGCCATTCGCCAGTTCCTTCCGACTGACCCACCGCAGCCTCGAATAACTTCAGCGCGTCTTCCGCCTTGCTCATCAGCACGTCCCTTCCTTGATTGACGTCGCCATCCTGCCAGACAGCGTTCACGCCTCCGCCATGGGCCAAAGGCAGCCTGACGAACTCCACGACCGGCTAGCTGACGCAGACCGCTGCATCGGTGCCCGGGGTGGGGTTCGAACCCACAAGCCCTTGCGGGCGGGGGCTTTTAAGGCCCCTGCGTCAGCCAATTGCGCCACCCGGGCAGCAGAGAAACGGTACCTGCGAGGCGACTTGCGCTCCTACCGTTCCGCCGCCTCTTCGAAGTCCCGCCGCGGATCCGTGAACGAACCAAACGAGACGATCTCTCTCCGGAAGAACAGCGCGAGCGTCCAATCGGCGATCACCCGAACTTTGCGGTTGAAGGTCGGCATCCGACTGACGTGGTACGTGCGATGCATGAACCAGGCTGGCAACCCCTTGAGCTTGATGCCATACACCTCAGCCACGCCGCGGTGCAGACCGAGACTCGCAACCGATCCGACGTAAGCGTGCTTGTAATTCGTCGGCGGCTTACCGCGCATCACGTCAGCGATGTTGTCGCCAAGGCGCTTTGCTTGACGCACAGCGTGCTGCGCCGTTGGTCCGCACACCGCAGTCGGATCGTCATTCGTCAGGTCGGGAACCGCCGCGAGATCCCCGGCACCCCACGCATCATCGACACCCTCGACGCGAAGGTCCGGCAAGCACTTCAAGCGTTTCGCGTGGTCCAGCGGCAGGTCAGTGGACTCAAGCAACGGGTGCGCGCGTACCCCTGCGGTCCACACGATCGTGTCGGCCTCGAAGCTCGTCCCGTCGGAAAGCACCACATGCCCGTCGACGAGGGACTCGACCTTCGTATTCCGGCGGACCTCGATCTGGCGCTCTTCGAGTTCGTCGACGGTGTAGTCGGCCATGTCCGCACTGACCGCCGGCAGGATCCGGTCTGCCGCCTCAACCATCACCCACCGCATGTCACTTTCCGTGATCGTCGGGTAAAAGCGCAAAGCGTCACGGGCCATGTCTTCGAGTTCAGCTATGGCTTCGATACCCGCGTAGCCACCACCAACGAAGACGAAGGACAACGCGCGCTCCCGCAACTTTTCGTCGTCCGTGGAGGCCGCGAAGTCCAGCCGCGACAGCACTTGGTTTCGCAGGTAAATCGCCTCGGCGACGGTACGGAACCCGATGCCACACTCGGCTAAGCCGGGGATGGGCAGTGTCCTCGCGATCGACCCGCCGGCCATGACCAAGATGTCGTAGTGAAGGTCGCGACCGCCACCCTTCGATGGCTCAAAGCGCGCCACTCTCGCCTGGTGATTGACCGACGTGATGCGGCCGCTGAGGATCTCGCACCGCTTCAAGACCTTTCGTAGCGGAACGACGAGGTGTCGCGGCTCGAGGTTGCCCGCAGCCGATTCCGGCAGGAAGGGCTGGTACGTCATATACGAATGCGGGTCGACGACGGTGATCAGTGCCTCATCGCGCTTGAGCCGGCGTTGGAGCCTCAGTGCCGTGTACATACCGACGTATCCGCCGCCGACGATCAAGATCCGAGGTGCTCTCTTGGAGGACATCGCGCGCTCCTGCCCGAATCTGTCACGGCAAATGCCGGATAGTCATTGTCTCGGATGGCACAGTAAGGGAGTGAGTGTAGGTACTCCTTGAGCAGTCTGGAGCCCGTAGCGGTCGAGGCCAACGTCAGGTTCCGCGACGTTCTAGGCATCCAAGAGTTCCGCGCGCTGTATGCAGCGCAACTGCTAAGTGTCGCGGGCGATCAGGTCGCACGGGTTGCCGTGGCGATTTTGGTTTTCAATAAGACCGCGTCAACCACTTTGACGGGCGCAACCTACGCGGCCAGCTATCTCCCGTGGATCGTCGGCGGACCTGTGCTCGCAGGCATATCCGACAGGCTGCCCCGTCGGAGTGTGATGATCTGGTGCGACGTAATTCGTGCCATCCTTGTCCTTTTCCTAGCGATACCGGGCCTGCCCACCTGGCTCGTGATTTCTCTTGTCGCGTTGGTGGCACTCGGAGAGCCGCCCTTCGCCTCTGCCCGCTCGTCGCTCATTCCGGACCTTGTGGGCGAAGGACGAAAATACGCAGTCGCGTCGACTCTCGCCAATACCTCGAGTCAGTTAGCCGTCGCGGTTGGCTTCGCACTCGGGGGTCTCGTGGTTGGTGCCGCTGGCACAACCGCAAGCTTGCTCATCGACGCAGGAACCTTCGGGGCATCGGCGTTGCTAGCAGCAACCTATTTTCAACGTCGCGCACCAGCCGACCCGGAACCAGGGTCGTTCCTCGAAACGATTACTAAAGGCCTCGTCATCGTGTTCCGCGATCCGCGTCTCCGATGGCTAGCGGTGTCGTCTTGGCTTCTATTCGGCATAGGTGTGTCGACTGAGGCGGCTGCAGTGCCATATGTGCGCAGCCATCACGGGACT
>JAFAZI010000174.1 GCA_019239875.1 Frankiaceae bacterium | reverse complement strand
CGGCGCACGACTCCGCGCACTCATCGGCGTCATGTACGGCGGCGGACTTCGCATCGGTGAGGCGCTGGCCCTGCTGCCGAAAGACGTGGACCTCGACCGCTGCACCATCCGTGTGCTCAACGGAAAGAACGGGAACAACCGCCTCGTCGGCATCGACCCATCGTCGTGTTCGTTCATCGCCACATGGATGGAACGGCGCATCGCCCTCGGCCTCACACAGCGCCATCGCGTGTTCGCCACCTACTCCGCCAACGCCCACGGCAAGCCGATAGGACAGAGGTACGTCCGATCAGCGCTTGCCTCCGCTGCACTCAAGGCCGGGCTGGACAAGCGCGTGCACCCTCATGGCCTCCGGCACAGCCACGCGTTCGGCCTGGCCCAGCGGGGTACGCCGACGCACCAGATTCAGAAGCAGCTCGGACACGTGAACCTCGCCACGACGGACGACTACGTCGGCCACCTGGCCAACGAGGAAGTCGTGGAGGCAATGCGCAATCAGCCCGCCTGGTTCAGGGAGGGCTAAGAGTCGTCCTCGTCGCGAGAGGCCAGCTCGGCCTTTTGAATCCGGCCTAGGGCTCGCATCGAACGTGCCTTCAGTTCGTCGCCGGCATCAGCAGGTTTGAACGAAAGCGCCTCAAAATACGGGCGGAGGACTTCTTCGGCTCGACTGTCGAGGATCTGGTACTGCTTTGATACAAATTTCGATCTTGCATGGTCCATTCGCGTGACCCCGTAGTGCTGCACAAGGCGCATGACCCCGTGAGCCACGCCAGCAGTCACTCCAAACGTAGTGCTGATGTACAGAAGAACCTCAAGAGGGCTGTTGTAAGAAAGAGATCTGAGGGTTGCCCGTTGCCCCATCGAATGCGTCGCGAGCCGAATGTCGCGCTCCGCTATGCGCCTCCTCGGGTTGCTACGCAACATCCGGCGGAGCATGTCGTTGTACAGCATTATTTCCCTGAGTTCGGGCCGATCGCCGAAGTCGTCCCTAATCTCAAACCGGTCACCGCCGGTTGTTGGATCCTGATGAAGGAGGCCAATTAAAACCAGGAGCGAGAGCAGGTCGCCGATGACGTCGTCGAGTAGGCCGAGCGATAGATCGCCCTTCCCCAACCCGTGCCGAAATGTGACGCGTAATCGGTCAGCAGATCGAACGCGGGATTCCGCTGCGGTCGCCATGATCGGAACGGTACTGGAGCGTTGACCCCTCGCGGGATTGTATGGCGGGCCGCTTTGCTTTGGTCCCGGTGCCAGTCCGCACGGAATCGCCGGCCGACCCACCGATCCGGGCCTATTGCCATTCAGAATCCGAAGTACGCTTTCAACGCGGCTATCGCGGTTCCAGTCACAACGCCCGTTCCGATTTGGCCGGTCACTTTCTCGAGCCACTGCTTCACTCGGGGCCCATAGTCATTCGCCGCTTGCACGTCCTGCGCATCAGCTTGGATCGCATCGCCGAGGTCGACGACCAGGCGAGGGTCAAGCCCGGCTGCACCCAGGTATCGGAGCAAACCGTCACGGTCGCCAGCCTCAGGCAACTGGACTGTTTGCGTAACGTGGCTACTTCCAATCGCGATGTTCGAGGACGTGCCGAAGTTGTAGTGGTTGATCACCGAAGCGGCATTGCTCCTAGTCTCATCAGGCGCGCCAGGCTGACCCGCCTGTGGCGCTACACGATCAAGTTCAAGGGCGAGGTTGAGGACGCGATTCCTGACCGCATCGAGGACACCGATCATCACGGAGCGAGTGATCGGGCGCTTGACCTGAGCGAGCGCCATGTCTTCACGAACGATTCGCTGAATCGCGCCGTTCTCCACTAGCGCGTTGTACATCTGAATTGCGTCGGTCGGCCACGTCAGTGTGAAGTGATCTTCGCGTGCCCAGTCCTCGATCTCTGCGATGGATTGGTAGAAAGTCAACGTGAATAGAGGCGAGTCGCGCATTTCCGCGGGGAACGTGATTGGCGGAATTCCGTAGTTCTTGACGCCGCTTCCTGCGAAGCCGTAGAAGTCGCCGAACACGAGCGTCGGGAATGGGCCGCGATAGTCAGGCACATCGCCGTCTGGTGGGTAGCCGTTCATTTCCCAGTCGACCCAGTCGGCAAGGCGATCAGATCCGGTTCTGGACGCAACGACCTTCAGTTGGCGGAGCAGCATAGATACGGAGACGTCTCCGCTTGCTCCCGTGATGATCTCGTCTAGCAGCGTCATGGTCTCGATCCTGGCTTGTCGCTCTGACATGTTCCCAGACGGATAAAGCCCAAGCGTCGAAGATCAACTTGGCGCGCTCGAGTTGCCAACCAGAATCCAGGACCCTACGGTTCGCCGCGCGGAGGTACCGCACCCGACGAGGGTGGGGTGCCTTTTGCGTTCCAGACCGAGCACTGGAGGCAATCGTGGTCCTTGGGCTGCCCCTTCCTTGCCCGGGGATTAAGAGACGGAAGATCGAGTCCGTCTCTGGCATCGCTGGCCGAGTCGGCGGTGCTTCACCCTTCACGCGGGTCGCTCGGCCGCGTGCGGCGGACGGTCGCAGCAGGGCCGTCTGTAGCGTCGCCGCTCGATACCGCACGTCCTCCTATCCCATGTCCGGGATGAGCGACCGGGCGGCGGCGCATGCCTCGTAAAGCGGAGGGCGCAGCTCCTCCGCGAACCACCGTTACGACACCGCGCCATGCCACCGAATTCGCGTCGCGGCCACGGTCGCCGGAAATGCAAGGTGCACGGCTGCACCACTGTCCCGGAACGGCCTGGGATGCCTCTCTGTTCACGCCACTACAAAGAAGGTCGCTAATGCCCATCCGCCGCACCACCCGCCAGCCCGCCATCCAGACCGAACTCGAGATTGCCGCCCGTCGCGCCGAACTCGTCGCACGGATGGCCGAGCCACCGTCCGCTCTGCCGCCAGATGTGGAGGCTGCCTACCTCGCAGCGGTGGCCGCTGGGATGCCCGAGATTCAACCGAGCGGGTTCGCGCACGAGCACCTTGCCGCCGTTACCGATGCCGTGCGCAAGTGGCAGGCGTTGACGCAGGGACCGCCGTGTTTCTACTGCGGCTCGATCAAGCCACGGCGCGACGATCCACGAATGGCGCCGAAGTTCACGACCGTCAACGGCCATCAGGCGTGCGGTGCATGCGCAGGAACGATCAACCGCAACGACGAACAGTTTCTGCTCATCCAGTCGTTCCATCAGCGCGGGTGTCTGCGCCGTGGCGTGCCGATGTTCTACCAAGAGGCGTGGGGCACCTTCCTGCCAGCGGGCGAGGTTGGCTATTCAGGTGTCGAGCCGTGGGGTCAGGCAAGCCGCGAGGCGATCCAGCGAATGGCCATTGAGAACGGCGCGCGACCGCGCGACTTTGTTGGCCCCGATGCTCCGCCGGCGGATTGGTTCCCGCCCGCTCCTTCGCAGAAGTCGATCCGCTACGGCGTCGACCGCATCCGAGAATTCGAGGAGTGGCAGCGCGGCGTCGACCGCGAGAAGGAGAAGGAAGCCAAGCGCAAGAAGCATCTAATGGACTCGCTAGCGATCCGGGACTCGATGGATCCCGAAGATGTAGTGCGCCTGCACAGTGTTCAGAGCGAGCGCGACGTCATTCGGCAGCGGGTCGGCGAGAAGAACGTCGGCCGCGCGAAGGCAGCACTCGACCGACACGGAGGCAGAGCCGTAGACCTCCACCCGATCGGCGCCGACGGGTCTATCCGCTTCGACAAGAGGCGCGGGGCTCGATAGTCAAGTACACAGGTTTGAAAACGTACGGCAGGCTGACCGAACGGCGTCGTCGCCCACCACTGGTCAGATCCATCGCGTACCTAGCGTGATCCCTAACCAGATGTATGCAACCAGTAGCGCAATCACCTTCAGTGCAAGTGTTGTCTCGCCGATCCATGGGAACCAGTCCGGATATTTGAACTCGAAATCAGTCTGCTGATCAGCCGGTAGAGCGTCGCGACGATCCTCGGCGCGGCCGGTAACTATGCGCACACCCACGACGCCGACGACCTGGCCGAGAATGTCGAAGATCAATGTGGCGATCAGCGCAGCGGCAGGCCCGCGAAGGTCGCCAGGCAGGTGTATCGGGCCTCTCGGCGCTGTCTCGCCGTTGCTGAAAACCCAGAGTAAGGCGATACCAGCGAACGCCAATTGACGTACTACGTCGCCGAGGCGTGCTGTCCGAGCTTGGTAGTTGTCCCACGCTTTGTCGATCTTCACTTACGACGACTGCTCCGCCGGGCCATCGGGCCACTGTTGTCCGTTCCGCCTGCCTTCTTCGCGGGTGCCTTCTTCGCGGCGGTCTTTTTGGCGGCGGTCTTTTTGGCCGCAGTCTTTTTGGCGGCGGTCTTTTTGGCCGCAGTCTTCTTCGCGGGTGCCTTCTTCGCGGCGGTCTTTTTGGCGCCGGTCTTCTTCGCCCCGCTCTTCGCGCCCTTCCGAGCGACCGACTTCTTGGCTGCCGACTTACCGGCCGTGGTTCGCTTCGCTGCGGCTCGTGCCATCCTGGCCCCCGATGCGCGTCCGACTGTCCCTCACAGGGTAGGCACCCGGGCGCGCACAAGCCACCCGCCACACCGTCGTCCGAAAGAGACTCGGGATCCTACGAACGGTAAGCAGCCTTAGGCGCGCGGCCCCTATGATCCGCCGCATGAACCGCTATTGGGGGAACGCGAGGCGTGCCAGTCTGGTAATCGGAATCACTTTGTGGCTGGGCCTGGCCACAGCCGTCGGGCAACCCAGGGCATACGCCGACACACATCAGAACTGTGTCAGCGCAGCGGAAGGTCTCGACCGAGACTTACGGGGCCTGATGCAGTCTGACCCGAACAACGAGACCGCCTTTCAACAGCAGGTGCAGGAGGCGGCAACAGCGCATCCTGACTGCCAGACCGAATTTGGCGAACTCATTTCTTGGTATGAGGCGGGAGCGCCGTCAGGTCACTATCCGTTCGCGAAGAGCGACGATCATCACAAGAGTTGGCTAGGCCCGGTCGGCTGGTGGTGGAATCAGCTCTACTACGGTCTGTTCAACGGCAACACGCTACTGATGATCCTGTTTGGCTGGGAGTTGTGGCTCACCCCGATCTTCATTGCGCTGTCTGTCCTCTTCGCCATCTTGGGTGGGCTTTCAGATGCCCTAAAGCCCAAGCGGGTGCACGACTAGACGGTGCTATGCGGCGGCGATCGTCACACTCTCGGGGTCATACTCCCGGCCGTTCCCAGCGCCGACGCGGTTGATCGTGATGCGCATGCCGATGGCTCGAATGATGTGCTTCCGCGTCTCCACGTCTGCCTTCGCCCATGCCGCAGCCGCAGTGGGTCCGACATAATCCGCCAGCCCGGCATCAGGTTGTGCAGCCGATAGCCGCACCCGTTCGGCATCCAGTTGTTCGCGCAGCGGGGCCGTGGCGCGGGTCAGTTGATCGCCGGTGATGGTGTCGGCTACGAACTGATCGGCGAGTAGAGCCAACTTCGCTTCGATGGCGTCGATGCGTGTCCGCGCGGCGTCGGCAGTGGCCGGGTCGCCACCGAGCAGCCGCACGCCATCGCGTTCCAGGATGCCGAGCACTACACGC
>JAFAZI010000188.1 GCA_019239875.1 Frankiaceae bacterium | reverse complement strand
ATCGAGCTCGATCCGCTGGGTGCCGCGGCCGCCGCTGTAGTAGTGCGACTTCGGCTGGATCTGTGCGCCGGCATCGCGCGGCACAGGAGCGATCTTCACGACCCGCGCGCCGTAGTCCGCCAGCCATCCCGACGCACGCACCGCGGGACCGACGCTCGCGAGATCGAGCACGGTGATGCCGTCGAGAAGTCCTGCCATGACTGGTGCCTCGGTGCCTAGAAGTTCTTCGGGAGACCGAGCTTGCGGCGCGCGATGATGTTCTTCTGTACCTCGGAGGTCCCGCCGCCGATGGTGTCAAGCACGGTGTAGCGGTACGTCGACTCAGCGCGGCCTTTCATCGGCGCGTCCTCGGTACCGACCCGAACCTGCGCGCCTGGCCCGATGATGTCCATCGAGGCATTCGCGAGCTGCTTGGAGAACTCTGTCGCGAACAGCTTGTACTCGCTCGCCTCCGAGGTGGGAGCGGCGCCGCCCTTCAACGACTTGGCCAGGAAGCGTAGGCCGATGACACGGGCGATCTCCGCCTTCGTGACGAGTTCGGCGATCTGCTGGCGGACGATCGGGTCGTCCTTGAGCGGCTGACCGTCGCGGGTCGCGTTCTTCACGTAGTCGATGAGGAGCTCGAGGCGAGCCTTGATCGGGGAGTAGGTGAACATCGTGAACCGTTCGAGGTCGAGCGCCTCGGAGATGTATTGGAAACCCCGGCCGAGCTCGCCGACCACGTAGTCGCTCGAGACTCTGACATCGTCGAAGAACACCGAGTTCGTGCGCTCGTCGCCCATCGTCCAGATCCCCTGGATGGTCAGTCCCGGGTGGTTCATGGGGATCAGGAACAGCGTGATGCCGGCGTGCTTCGGCGCGTCCGGGTCGGTGCGGGCACCCACCCAGTACCAGTCGGCGAAGTGGGCGGACGTGGTCCAGATCTTCTGGCCGTTGAGGATCCACTCGTCGTTCGCCTCGTCGTACACGGCCTTCAGCTGCATCGAGGCGGCGTCGCTGCCTGCGCTCGGCTCGCTGTAGCCGACGGCGAACTCGATCTCCGCGTTGAGGATCTTCGGGAGGAACTCGGCCTTGAGCTTGTCGCTGCCGTGACGCAGGATCGTCTTCCCGACGATGCCGACACCCTTGCCGATCTGGGGACCGCCGCGGGCGGCGAGCGCCTCGTTGAGGAGGTACTCGTAGACGCCGTCGCCTTCCTGGCCGCCGTGCTCCTTCGGCCAGGTGATGCCGAACCAGCCGTGCGCGGACATCTTCTTCATGAAGGCGCGACGTTCGGGGGTGTCGACGATCTGCGCCATGTTCTCGCGGGTCGGGTCGAAGACCTCGGGGTCGTAGTTCGAGTCGAGGAACTCCTCGACCTCGGCGAGAAACGCCTGCTGCTCGGGCGTGAAGGCGAAGTCCATGCGGCGAGTCTATCCAGTTTCTGACGGGTCGTCAGAAACGGGGTCGCGGCCCCCGTTACGCTTTGCCGCGATGGACTTCAGCTTCTCCTCCGAGCAGCAGGATCTGCGCGCCGCGGTCCGCGACGTCGCAGCTGATCGCTGCTCACCCGCGCGGCTGCGTGAAGTGCTCGACAACCACGACGGGTACGACGCGGACCTCTGGTCGCTCGTGGCTCGCGAGCTCGGCCTCGTCGGCGTGGCGGTCAGCGAGGCGAGCGGCGGCATGGGCGGGTCGTTCGTGGATGCCGCCGTCGCCCTCGAGGCGGCAGGCGCCGCGCTGTTCCCCGTTCCACTGCTGTCCTCTGTCGTGACGGCCGTCGCGCTCGACCGGGCCGGCGCCGGCGATCTGGCCGCCCCCGTTGCGGCGGGTGAGTGGGTGGCCGCGCTCGTGGTCGCTCCGACCGTGATGGCAACCGGCGGCGGGCTCAGCGGCGTCGCGGCACATGTGGTCGACGGGCATCGAGCTGATCTGCTGGTCGTCGCGAGCAGCGATGGGCTGTTCGCACTCGAGGCCTCGGCCGCCTCAGTGGTGGGTGCGCCGAGCCTCGACCTGACGCGCTGGCAGGCGACGGTGACGTTCGACGGCACCGCCGCGCGGCAGATCGGCGACGCCGAGGCATCGGCACGCGCGGTCGATCTGCTGCGCGTCGGCCTCGCCGTCGAGGTGATCGGCGGTGCGCGGCACTGCCTCGACTCCACCGTCGACTACCTCAAGACCCGGGTGCAGTTCGGCAAGCCGATCGGCTCGTTCCAGGCGCTACAGCACCGAGCCGCCGACCTCGCGGTCGACCTCGAGGCGGCCGCGTCGACGGCGTACTACGCAGCATGGGCCGCCGCCGACTCGCCGGACGAGCTGCCGGTGCTCGCGCCGCTGGCGAAGTCGGTCTGCGCTGACGCTGCGTATCGGATCGCTGCCGAGACGATCCAGCTGCATGGGGGCATCGGGTTCACGTGGGAGCACGACGCACATCTGTACTTCAAGCGTGCGACTGCGACCCGGTTGCTGCTCGGCGACGGTCATCGGCAGCGCGCGCTGGTCGCTGAGCGCGCCAGGTTGCACGGCTGATCGATCAGCGCGCCACCACGCACCACACGGACTTGCCGGTGCTCAGTGGCCGAGTGCCCCATCGCTGAGCGAGGATCGAAACGAGCTGAAGGCCGCGGCCGTGCTCATCGTCCTCGCGCGGTCGCAGCCGGCGTGGCAGGTATGTCGCAGCGTCGCGGACATCGAGGATCACCTGCGTCGGCGTCGCTCGGATCCGGAGCTCGATGGGTGGCTGGCCATGGATCATGGCGTTCGTCACCAGCTCGCTGGTCAGCAGCACGATCTCGTCGCGGCGAGTGGGCATGACGTCCCATCGGGTCAATGCCTCGGCGACGGACCGCCGGACCTGCTGGACCTGTTGCTCGGCTGGCTCGACACGCAACGTCAGGTGCTGCCCGAGATCGGTGTCACGGCTGACGGCGGCGACGAGCAGCGCCACATCGTCGTCGGGCTCGTTCGGGAGCATCGCGTCGACGAGCGCTTGCGGCAGATCCTCGAGCACCGGGGATGCCGACGCCAGGTGGTGTGCGAGCTCTTCGATTCCGCCTTCGATGTCGCGGGCGCGGGTCTCGACCAGGCCATCGGTGTAGAGGAGCAGCGTTGCTCCGGCCGGCAACGCCACGACGGTCTCGGTCAGGATGAGGTTGCCAGTGCCGAGCGGCGGTCCGGTGACGCCGAGCCGACTCACTGAGCCGTCGTCGCTGAGTAGCAGCGGCGGTAGGTGCCCGGCGCTGGCCACGGACAGCTCGCCCTCGTTCGGGTCATACACGCAGTAGACGCATGTGACGATCTGATCCTCGCCGAGGTCGCGCACGACGCCGTCGAGGAACTCCAGGACGTCGGTCGGCGTCAGGTCCAGTCGGGCATAGGCGCGAACCGCAGCACGCAGCTGGCCCATCTCCGCGGCGGCTCGGACGCCGCGGCCCATCACGTCACCGACGACCAGCGCGGTTCGTCCCGCGCCGAGCTCGATCACGTCGTACCAGTCGCCGCCGACCTCCAGCGGTTCGACGGCAGGCGTGTAGCGGACGGCGAACCCGTGCGGCAGCTCGGTGGGGCCGAGGATGGCGTGCTGCAGGGTGAGCGCGACCGCGCGGGTCAGCTCGTATTCGCGG
>JAFAZI010000101.1 GCA_019239875.1 Frankiaceae bacterium | reverse complement strand
CGGTCGCAATCCTTGGTGTCGGTGCCATCGGGTCGCATGTCGTCGAGCTCCTCACCCGGGCGGGCATCGGGCGACTCCTCATGGTCGAATTCGACCGGCTCTGGCCCGTCAACCTCGTCCGCCACGCGGCGCCGCCGGGGACGCCGGCCGGCACCAACAAGACCGATGCGATGCGCAACCATCTCGCCCAGTACCCGTGGGTCGAGATCGAGACCGTCGACGGCGCGCTCGGAACCCCGAGCGCCTTGCGGCAGCTCCTCGCGTCCACTGATCTGACCATCGACGCCACCGGCCACGCTGGCCTCTCTGAGCTGATCGGCCGCGTCGCAGAGGACAGCGGCCGGCCGGTCGTCTCCATCGCCCTGTTCCGCGGCGGCGCAGTCGCCCGCGTGCGCCGCCAAGCCCTCGACGGCGACACACCGTTCGTGCAGCGGCCACATCTCGACCGGTACCCCGAGATCCCGCCCCTTGACGACGAGCTCGAGTACGTCGGCACCGAGACAGGCTGCCTCGCGCTCGTGCACAACGCCCCTCCAACCGCCGTGACGCTTGCCGCCACGATCGCCACTGAGGTCGCCATCGACCATCTCACCGGCCGCCACGACCAACCCGACGAGATCATCGAGGTCATCCGTGCCGGCGAGCCCCCGTTCGACCAACTCGGACGAGTCCGCCCAGACGATCTCCCTGTCACGATCGACTTCACCGAGCACGCCCAAGACCAGCTCCGGCAGTTCGGACGCGTCGCTCTGCCCGTCGAGACCGGGGGCATCCTGCTGGGCTGTCACGTCGACTCACGGCCGGTCGTCACCGATGCCATCGAGATCCCGGACGCGGACGCCTCCGAGACCCGTTACCGCATCCCCGAGGGAGCCGCACAGGCAGCCGTCGCGACCGCACGCGAGCGCGATGGCAGGGTCGGCTATCTCGGCGAATGGCACAGCCATCCCTCCGGCGAGGGCCCGAGCCTTCTCGACGTCGCCGCGATGCTTGTCCTCGACGCCGACGAGGACACGACCGATCCGATCCTCGTACTCGTCGAGCCCTCCTCCAATCGCCAAGGTCAACTCGATGCCTTCCTCACCAGGAACGGACGGATCACCCGGGCATCGATCTGCTCCACCGGCGCTCTGCCCGATCCCGACGCCAACGAGGACACGTGACCACGTTCATCAGCTACTCCGGCGACCGCCCGCTGCGCCTCGAGCTTGTCCGCGCCCTCCGCGATCATGGCGTGACCCCGTGGCGCGACGTCGAGAACCTCGCGGCCGGCGATCGAACGAGCGAGACCATCGAAGCCGAGCTCGCGGAGTGCACCAACGTCATCTTGTGGGTCAACGATGCCGTGCTCGCCTCGGCCTATGTCGCCAACGTCGAACTTCCGGCCATCGCCCGCGCCGCCCGCGACCGAGCGATTCGGATTACTCCCGTCTTCGACGGACTCTCTCCTTCGGGAGCGGCCGAGCGCATCAGTCGCTTCGGAATCGAGATCGGCGAAAACAACGGACACGTTGTCGACCCTTCGCTGGCCAACGCCGATACAGCGGCCGCCATCGCGCTCGCCCAGGCCACCGGCGAGGTCCGAGTTGCACATCGCACTCAACGACCACCCATCGTTCGGCTCGTCACCTACGACGACACCGCTGCGCATCGCGACGACGCCATTCTCAACTTCGACTGGCGACACCACTTCGTAAGTCCGACCCTCGACCCCGCCTCGGAGAGCCGCCTCCGCGAGGCTCTCACGAGCGCGACGGCAGCTGTGAAGGCGAGCTACGGCGCGACAGTTATCACCCTCGCCGTCAAGGCGCACCTGCCGATCGCCGTCGCGCTCGGGCACGCCTTCGCCGAACCCACCGGCTGCACCATCCGGATGACCCGCGACGACCTCACCTACATCACCGGCCGTGCTCGCGGAGCCACCAACCTTCTGCGTGAAGCATCGCACAGTAAGGGCCCCATCGACGCACGCGCCGCTGCCATGGAGCTGGCCGTCACCCGCGACACCGAAGCCGGCGTTGATGCCTACATCGGCGCAGGCAACCGCTACCGCGAGCGCGTTCTCCTCACTCCAGCCGACGGCCCCGGACGGTTCGCGCTCGACGGCTCCGATGCCTGCAATGCCTGGGCTCGACAGACCAGCGAAGTTGCCGCCCGACTAGCGGGTGGAGCGGCGGTCGACCGGGTCGACCTGTTTCTCGCTTGCCCCGTCGAGCTCGCCGTCGCCGTCGGCTGGTGGACGAACGCCACCGGCCCGCTGCAACTCCTCAACTGGACCGGCAAGGCCGGCCCCTACGCGCCGATGTGGCGCGTCCCCTGACATCCCCGGCCTCCCGAAATCACACCACCCGGTTGGCGTGGGTGACTCAGATCGATGTGTCTCCACGGTCCCAAACGTCGTGCGCGATCGACGTTCCCCGACGTGGCCAAAGGACCGGCGGCCGTCCGAGACGAGAGGACGCGCTTCTTGAGCGATCGCCGAAGATGTCTAGCTAGTCGAGACCCTCGGACCGATGACGCCGAAGCTGCATTGCCACTGCTTCCATCCGCACCGCGAGAGCGTTGCGTTCCTCGGCCTCGATCCGGTTCTTCTCGTACAGCTCGAGCGCGTACATCGAATCCTGCTCGAGCAGCCACCGACCCAGATCGTCCTCAGCGTCCACGAGTCGACCAAGCGCAACAACCCACGTGTCAAAGGACGCGATGAAGCGCCCCGGGTTCCGTGACTGCTCGGGTTATTGGGTGACCGGCTCGGG
This sequence comes from Frankiaceae bacterium, assembly GCA_019239875.1. Taxonomy (GTDB): domain Bacteria; phylum Actinomycetota; class Actinomycetes; order JAFAQI01; family JAFAQI01; genus JAFAZI01. Next base: position 1,295 of record JAFAZI010000101.1, on the reverse strand, counting down.
GGCCGGGGTGATCTGACCGTAGTAAGCGGCTTCGTGGGCTGCGGGGGTCGTGTAGCCGGGGCCGTCGGTGATGGTGCCGTGCAGGCGCCGGTTGTTGAACCAGTCGATGTAGCTCATGGTGGCGAACTCGACGTCGTCGAGGCCCCGCCACGGACCCTGCCGGTGGATGAGCTCCCACTTGTAGAGCCCGTTGAAGCTCTCGGCCAGTGCGTTGTCGTAGCTGTCGCCCTTCGATCCGACCGAGGCGACGATGTCGTTGGCAGCGAGCCGGTCGGCGTAACGGATAGAGAGGTATTGCACGCCCCTGTCCGAATGGTGGATCACACCGGAGACGTCGACGCCGGTGCGTTGCCGCTGCCAGACCGCCATCTCGAGTGCGTCGAGGGCGAGGTCTGAGCGCAGTGACGTCGACGCCTGCCAGCCCACGACCATCCGGGAGTACACGTCGATGACGAACGCGACGTACACCCAGCCCGAATGGGTCTTCACATACGTGATGTCGGCCACCCAGAGCCGGTTCGGGGCCGGCGCCACGAAGTCCCGGTCGACCAGATCAGCGGGCCGTTCGAGACGCACGTCGCCGACGGTGGTGATGACCCAGGTGCGGCCCCGCCGGTTGCCGGCCAGGCCCATCTGGCGCATCAGGCGTTCGACGGTGCAGCGGGCGACTCCGATGCCTTCGTCGTTGAGCTGGGCCCAGATCTTGTCGGCCCCATACACCGACAAGTTCTCGTCGTAGACCCGGCCGATGTGGGCGACCAGCTCCCTGTCGCGCAGGGCACGGGCCGACGGCGGCCGCTGCTTCGCGGTCCAGTAGGTGTTCGGGGCGATCCCACAGCCGTGCTCGCGGAGCACCCTGCAGATCGGCTCGACCCCGAACCGTTCGCGATGAATGTCGATGAAGCGGACTATCTCTTGGACTGGCGGTCGAGCTCCGCCCCGAAGAAAGCCGACGCCGCCTTCAAGATCTCATTGGCCCGGCGCAGCTCCTTCACCTCACGCTCGAGCTCGCGCATCCGCGCCCGCTCGTCAGTCGTAAGACCCGGCCGCTGACCGGCGTCGACCTCAGCGCGACGCACCCACACCCGCAGCGACTCCTTGTGAACGTCGAGCTTCTCGGCGATCGACTGGATCGCCTTCCACTGCGACGGATACTCATCGCGGTGTTCAAAGACCATCCGCACCGCCCGATCCCGCAACTCGCGGGGATACGGAGGCCGGCCCGGTCGAATCGGATCAGGCATAACTCCATCCTCTCAAGGGATCGAGCAGTCACCAGACCCGGGGCGATTCAC
>JAFAZI010000147.1 GCA_019239875.1 Frankiaceae bacterium | reverse complement strand
GTCCGGCGTACCGGTCAGGATCACGTCGCCCGGTAGCAGTGTCATGCACGACGTGACGTAGGCGATCAGCGACGGGATCTTGTGGACGATCATGGACGTCCGCGAGTCCTGCTTCACCTCACCGTTGAGCCGGGTCGTGATCGCGAGATCATCCGGGTTGACGTCCGTCTCGATCCACGGACCGAGTGGGCAGAACGTGTCATAGCCCTTCGCCCGCGACCACTGGCCGTCGCTCTTCTGCTGGTCCCGCGCAGTCACGTCGTTCGCGCAGGTGTAGCCCAGCACCACGTCCATCGCACGCTCTTCCGGTACGTCGCGGCACAGCCGGCTTATCACGACCGCAAGCTCACCTTCGTAGTCCACCCGCTCTGACGAAGGCGGCGATGCGATCGGCTCCCGCGGCCCGATGACGGCGGTGGACGGCTTCAGGAAGATCAGCGGCTGGTCGGGTACCTCGCCGCCCATCTCCGCCGCATGCGAGGCGTAGTTCTTGCCGATCGCCACGACCTTGCTCGGCAGCACCGGCGCGAGCAGCCGCACCTCCGCGAGGTTCAGCGCGACCTCGGTCCGCTCGATCGGTGCAAACGGATGCCCCGCAATCGGATTGACGTGCTCCCCTTCGACAACGCCGAAGGCCACGCCCTCGCCGTAGGAGAACCTCGCAATCCGCACCTGGCCGAGCCTAGGTCAGCGATCTACGGCAACGCGTTGAGCGCACGGAGATCGTCACGTGATGGCGACCACTGACCCGCGGCCACGTTCGCGACGACCTGCTCAGGTTTCGTCGCACCAGCAATCACCGACGCGACAGCTCGCTTCGCCGCGAGGCCACCGATCGCCACGTCGAGCAGTGAGATCCCACGCTCGTCGGCGTACTTCTGCAGCGCATCGACCTTGTCGAACTTCTCGTCTGACAAGCCGTCGGGGCGGCCGGCGAGCCGGGTCCCCTCGGGCGCGGCCTTGCCTCGTGTGTACTTGCCGGTCAGCAGCCCGTTCGCGAGCGGAAAATACGGCAGCACCCCGAGCCCGAATTTCTGACAGGCCGGCACGAGCTCAGACTCGACGCCACGTTCGATCAGGCTGTAGTGGTTCTGCGCACTGACGAACGGCGTCAGGTTCGCCGACTTCGCGATCCATGCCGCATCCGCAACCTGCCACCCGGTGAAGTTCGAGTGCCCGATGTAGCGCACCTTGCCCTCGACGACCAGCTCGTGCAGCGCAGCGAGCGTCTCCTCGACCGGCGTCTTCCCATCCGGGACGTGGTACTGGTACAGGTCGATCCAGTCGGTCCGCAGCCGCCGCAGCGAGGACTCGACCGCCTTGCGGATGTAGCGACGGGACCCTCGCGCACCCCAGTCGGGTCCGAGGGCGCCCTCACGGGACATCCCGAACTTCGTCGCGAGGACGATGTTGTCGCGTTCCGCCCCGAGCACCTCACCCAAGAAGTCTTCTGACTGCCCGTATGTGTCCGACGTGTCGAACAAGGTGATACCGCCGTCGAGCGCGGCTCGCACCACGGCCCGCGTCTCGTCCAACCCGATCCGGCGACCGAAGTTGTTGCACCCGAGGCCCACCACCGAGACCGTCAGGCCGGAGTCGCCAAGCTGCCGGAACCTCATGTCTGCCACAAGACGAAGCGTACGGCGACCACGCACCAACCAAACCGGGTGGTGCAACGTCTTCAGCGCGTGTCCGGGCCTCAAGGCTGGCGAGCGGCCATAGCCGTGTCGTCGATGGTGCTCCTCGCCGGCTGCGGCCACGCGTCCGCCAATCCGCGATCTGACGGCGACACACCGTCATCGACCGGCGTGTCGCCGTCGAATCGCGGCGAGTCCGAGGCCCCGGCTGTGATCCATTCCGTCGCCGTCGGCCACAACTATGTGCGTCTCCCGGTTCCGTCGGCCGATCTGACCAGCAGTCACCGGGTGGACGGCGACACCATCGTGGCGCTGGCCGACCAGGGCGCGTTCACCGGCGAGGTCTATCCAGTCATCAGCACCGACGACGGTGGTGCCTGGGTCATCAACGGCCCGCGGTTCGAGCGCAGCGGTGTTGCCGGCGGCAGCGGCGGGCTCGTGAACCACATCACCGCAAGCGCCAGCCACGCCCAGCTTGCCTGGGGACGCTTTGGACACAACGTGTGGACGCGTGCGCCGGCGTCACGACATTGGCGAGTGACCATCATCGATTCGGTACGCCGGGCGTGGACCGTCGGCGACCAGCTGTTCGTCTCGGCCGGCTACCTGCACCGGCCGCGCGTCGAGTACGTCTCGATCGACGACGGCGTCAGCTGGCATCCGCTCCAGACCGGTCCGCGATGAGGAGGCCGAACGTGTAGGCGTCGTCGAGCGCCTGCCAGGACGCCGCGATCACGTTCTCGTCGACGCCGACCGTGTCCCACTCGCGATGGCCGTCCGAGGTCCGGACCAGCACCCGCGTGACCGCGCCGGTGCCATGCGCACCTTCGAGGATCCGCACCTTGTAGTCGACCAGCTCGAACTTGCCGAGCTGCGGGTGGAACCGCTCGAGTGCCTGGCGAAGCGCCATGTCGAGCGCATTGACCGGCCCGTTGCCTTCCCCCGTCGACACGATGCGCTCCTCCCCCACGATGATCTTGACGGTCGCCTCGGAGGCGAGCCCGCCGTCGTGGCGGCTGTCGCTGATCACCCGGTAGGACTCAAGCAGGAACGGCCGCTCGCGCTTGCCACCCACCTCCTCGCGGAGGAGCAGCTCGAACGAGGCCTCCGCGGCCTCGAACGAGTAGCCCGCGGCTTCCATCTCCTTGACGCGGTCGATCACGCGGCCGACGACCTCACGGTCGACCTCGATCTTCAGCTCGCGTGCCTTCAACTCGACACTCGCCCGACCGGCGAGTTCCGAGACGAGCACTCGCATGTCGTTGCCCACCAACGCGGGATCGGTGTGCTGATACAGATCCGGATCGATCTTCAGCGCCGACGCGTGCAGTCCGGCCTTGTGGGCGAACGCGCTCGCGCCGACCCAGGGCTGGTGATCATCTGGTGCGATGTTCGCCAGCTCCGCGATGGCATGACTGACCCGGACCAGCTCGGCGAGCGAGCCTTCCGGGAGCACGGGTAGATCAAGCTTGAGCTCGAGGCCGGCCACCACCGAGAACAGGTCGGCGTTGCCGGCGCGCTCGCCGTACCCGTTCGCGGTCCCTTGCACGTGCGACGCACCGGCCTGCACGGCGGCGAGCGAGTTCGCGACCGCGCATGCGGTGTCGTCGTGCGCGTGGATCCCCACTCGGGCCTGGCCGTCGAACCGCCCCACGACCTCGTTGACCAC
>JAFAZI010000116.1 GCA_019239875.1 Frankiaceae bacterium | reverse complement strand
GACATCCTCGACGTCGTACGTCTCGCGATCGAGGTGACCGTCGACTGGGATGTCGTCACCTGCCAGACCCTCGAGGACGGCGAAGCGGCGCTGACCGGCGATGCCGCCGATGTCGTACTGCTCGACATGTCCGTCACCAACGGGGATCCGACGGCCGCGGTGCAGCGCCTGTCCACCGCGGGTTCCGGGAGCCGCGTCATCCTGCTGACTGCGCGCTCGATGCTGACGGCCGAGGTCGAGACGACGGGCGCCGCCGGCTACATCGGCAAGCCGTTCGACCCGATGTCGCTGGCGGACGAGATCGGCGCGATCCTCGGCTGGGACTGATCAGGTGCGACGGGCGGCTGTGACCGCCGCTTTGCTTGCCGCGGTCAGTTGTGGCAGCGGGAGTACGACGCTGACCGCCGCCGTGCAGCCGACCGATCGACCCACGCCCCGGCTCGTCGGCCTCCTCGTGGACCAAGCGCGCGCCAAGGTGGTCGCGCACGGATTCACGATCCAGCGGATCCGTTACACCGCCAGCAACAAGGCACGAGGAACGGTGATCCGCCAGTCCCCGCCCGCAGGCATCGAGCTTCGTCTCGGCGAAGGGGTTGTGATCATCGTGTCGGGTGGGCAGGAGTAGCCATCAGGGATCGGCAGGTAGAGCCTTGACGCAGGGGCGCGCAGCCATGGGCCATGCGCACCCTCAGCCGCGCAGCCATGGGCCACGCCCACCCTCAGCCGCGCAGCCATGGGCCATCGGTGCGACGTTAGAGCGACGACGGATCCGGCACCTTGGTCTGGTTATAGATGTAGGTGACGGCCTCGATCAGCTGGTTTGATCCCGACCCCGAGATGAAGATGTCGCACCCGCCGGAAAGGTTCGGCGGCACCCGGATCAGCATGACCATGTGCTCCTTCACCAGCAGAGCGAGCAGCCCGACCGGGAAGAACACGACTGCGACGATGATCACCCAGAGCGGGATCGCCTCCGACCGGACCTCGAGGCTGTCGACCGTCGGCCGGTACACCCCGGTCACGCCTTGTGCCGAGACGACGACGCCGTGGACCCAGTCGAGCAGCTCAAGCGCGCCCTGCGCGCAATGCCAAGATCCGAAGCGCACTACGGCCACGAGCCCCGTGTCCGGATCGAACGGACGACCTGCCGCTTACAAGGCGGCTGCTCTACCACTGAGCCAACGGGGCGACGGACCAAGATTAGTCGCGCCCACCTGCGCCAGGGCAGCCGCAGACGATCAGGGCGTCGCGGCGGTCGGTCCGACCTCGCGGTCAGCGGCCACCGCAGCGGTTGCCTCTGCCACCGTGCCCTCGTTGGCGAACAGGTACCTGTAGATCAGCGCCGCGACGACGCCGCCAACGAGCGGCGCCACGATGAACAACCACACCTGACTCAACGAGTCACCCCCGACGATGATCGCGGGCCCGAGGCTCCGGGCCGGGTTCACCGACGTACCCGTCAGGGGGATGCCGATGAGATGTACGACCGTGAGTGCGAGACCGATCGCCAGGCCGCCGAACCCCGGCGATCCGAGCCGCGAGGTCGCCGCGAGCACGACGAAGACGAACATCGCGGTCAGCACCACCTCGGTGAGGAAGGCGCCGCCGGCATTCATCCCGAGCCCCGAGTGATCACCGAAGCCGTTGGCACCGAGGCCAGTCTTCGTTCGCTCGTAGGAGTCGGCCTGGGAGAACATCAACCACAGCAGCAGGGCGCCGCCCATCCCGCCGAGGAACTGCGCGATCCAGTACCTGATGGCCTCGCTGACCTCCATCCGGCCAGTCATCACGAACCCAAGGGTCACCGCCGGATTCACGTGACAGCCCGAGATCGGGCCCAGCGCATAGGCCAGCGCGAGTAGAACCAGACCGAACGCAAGCGCCGTACCGACAACCCCCGGCGCCGCCGACTGGGTCGAGAGACCGAAGCCGAACATCTCGGTCGCCGTTCCGACGGCGAAGATCACCAGAAGCGCGGTGCCAAGGAACTCGGCGAACAGCTTGCGGGCATCATCCATGGCCCACTCCCCAGATCGGACCAAGCGGACGTGACGGGGCTGACTCTAGTGATCATGATCGGCGTCACCGAGCACATCGGAGCCCTCGCGCTGAGTTACGGTCGTCGTCATGTCCTCGCTCAGGCGCCTGCCGTGGTGGCTGCGCTACCGGGGCGGCGCCGCCTTAGCCTCACGTTGGCGGCAATGGGAAGCCCGCGTCACCCACCTCCACGCGGACATCAAGTTCGGCCCGGGTACGCACGTCGGCCCGCGCTTCGGTCTCGCCATCGACGGTCCCAGTCGGTTGCACATCGGCGCCCATTGCGACTTGCGACGAGACTTCTTCTGCGAGATCGCACCTGGCGGGATCGTGGAGATCGGCGCTGGCTCGATCTTCACGTCGTCGGCCTTGATTCAGATCTCGACGTCGCTCACGATCGGCGAGCGGGCGGTGTTCGGCCAAGCAGTCTTCATCGCCGACGGCAACCACAACTACGGTGACCCCGATCGTCATCTGCTCGACCAGGGATATGACTTCCGCCCCATCACGATCGGCGCCGGCGCCGTCATCACGTCGAAATGCACGATCTTGAACTCGGTAGGCGAGGGTGCGGTGATCGGGGCCGGCAGCGTCGTCCGAAACCCGATCCCGCCACACTGTCTGGCGATCGGAGCCCCGGCGCGGGTCGTCGAGTACTTCAAGCCAGCGGAAGAGCGCGGCGAGGCGCAGCCCTCCGCCTAGCCGCTGGGCTTAGACGCGGGTGCTCCCGACGACCCGACCGGGGTTGCCCAGAACGATCGAGAAGTCCGGCACCTTCGAGCTGACGACTGTGTTCGGCCCGATCGCACACTGCTCACCGATGTCCGCGCCGGCCGCGACCGCGGCGCGGTCGGCAAGCCACGTCCCCTTGCCGATCCGAACCGGCGCCGCCTCGACAGGTGCGGCGAGGACGTTCGGGTTTCCCGGCAGCCAGGTGTGCTTGGAGTCGATGACCGTGACGTAGCCACCCATGCCGACGTCGTCCTCGATCACGATTGACTCCGACGCCGACATCGTGCAGTTGGTGCGGATCGCGACCCGGTTGCCGATCCGAAGCGTCGGCTCGTCTCGGTCCCACGCCCTGCGCTCCACGGCAAGCCAGGATCCACGAAGGATGATCACGTTGTCGCCGATCGAGATGTGCTGCGCGCCGTACAGCCACATCGGCCGCTGGACGATGGACAGCGCACCGAAGGATCCGAACTGCGCGACCCGGACCGGACGCATCACTTTGCTTGCGACTGCGACCCGCCGGATCGGCTCGTCCCGCCATCGTGCGGCCTCGTTCTCGACCCGGCGTGCGAGCGCACGAAGCCGACGATCCAGTCGTCGCACCGGGCGAACGATAGCAATAGCATCAACGCGGTGAACCGCGACTGGAGCGCCCGGTGACGCAGCCCCGGCCGTTCCACGAATTCGCCGTCGGACAGAGCGCGACGTTGCGCCGCGTGGTGCGGGCTGAGGATGTCGACCGATTCGCCGAGCTGACCGGTGACGACAACCCGCTCCACATGGATCCTGCGTACGGCGAAGCCCTCGGCGTCGGCGGCCGGGTCGCTCACGGCATGCTCACGGCCGGCTATGTGTCGACCGCGATCGGAACCATGCTGCCGGGCCCAGGGGCGCTGTGGTTGTCGGAGGCGTTCCAGTTCCGCGCGCCGGTCCGGATCGACGACGAGATCGACGTGACGGTGGTCGTCCGCCACGCCTCCCCTTCGACCCGGGTGCTCGTGCTCGACGTGACCGTCACGAACCATCGCGGCACCACCGTTTTGGAGGGGGAGGCATCTGTCCATGTCCTCGATAGGCTGGCCGGCGTGAGCGACACCCGCGCGACCGCCGGCCCGGTGATCGTCACCGGCTCCGCCCGCGGGATCGGCGCGGCAATCGCGACCCGGCTCGCCGCCGATGGCCTGCCGGTCGTCGTGAACTACCGGTCGGACGCCGCCGCCGCCGAACGCACTGCGGCATCGATCCGCGACGCTGGCGGGACAGCCAGCGTCTGCCAGGCCGACGTGACCGTTCCCGACGACGTCCGCGCGCTGGTCGACCACGCCACGAACGAGTTCGGGCCGGTCGAGGCGATCATCAACAACGCGGGTACGCCGACAAACCCTCGCCCCCTCGGCGCAACGTCGTGGGATGACATGACGAGCCACCTCGATGCGCACCTCCGGGCGAGCTTTCTGTGCGTCGAGGCGGTCCTTCCCGGCATGCTCGAACGCGGGTTCGGCCGCATCGTCAACATCACGTCGCAGTCGGCGTACGGAACGCCGCCCGAGCAGATGACCGGGTACGTCGTTGCCAAGGCCGCCCTCGCGGCGTTCACGCGGTGTGTGGCATTGGAGACCGCCCCGCATGGCGTCACGGCGAATGCCGTCGCGCCAGGAATGGTGGACACCGAACTTGTCGCCGAGATCCCGCAGCGCACCAAGTTGACTCTTGCAGCGCAGACCCCGCTCCGGCGACTTGCGGTCCCCGACGATGTCGCCAACGCCGTGTCGTTCCTGCTCGGCGCCGGCGGCGGCTACGTCACCGGCCAGACCATTCATCTCAGCGGCGGCCAGGTTATGAGTTGAGCGCGACTGCGCCGCCGTACGACCAGCACGAAACCGTGGCCGAGATCTTGGCCTGGTTCGACGAGAAACCAACGATTGCACGCCGCACCCAAGCCGCTCGCCGTATTGATGGGCTGCAGGACCTTGGAACCTCGACCCTGCGATCGCTTCGATGTGTCGTCATCCGCAACTACACAATCGAGCCACTCGGCGCGTACCTCACCATCGAGGCGGCACGCGCCGGACTTCACCTGGCCGTTGGCTACAGCAGCTATGACCCCAGCATCGAGGAACTCGACGAACTGCTTGGCGCCGCGCCCGACCTCGTGGTCCTAGCGCTTCGCCTCGAGGCGATGTCCAGCGCACTGACCCGTGACCTCCTCGCCAACGAACCGGCAGCGGTCGAGGCCCTCGCCGAGGCCGTCGTCGATCGGATCGACGTGCTGGTGCAGGGGGTACGGGCTCGCTGCAACGCAATGATCGCCGTACACAACTTCGTCCTGCCGACCGCAGTCGCAGGTGGCCTCGCCGACACGCAGAACCCTGTGGGTCGCCTCAACGTGGCTCGCGCCATGAACGTGCACCTCGTCGCCAAGGTGCGCCAGACCGGTGGTGCGAGTGTCCTGGACGTCGATCACCTCTTCGCGAGCCTCGGTTACCAGGATTGCTACGACGCCCGCGGCGATCGCACCTCTGCGGCACCGTTGAGCCCGATCGCCCTGGAAGCGCTCGCCACCGCGCAGCTTCGCAATCTCAATGCCGCACGCGGCCCACTCGTGAAGTGCGTGGTCGTCGACTGCGACAACACGCTGTGGGGCGGTGTGATCGGCGAGGACGGCCTGGCCGGCATCGCTCTTGGCGACAGTGGGCCCGGTCGACGCCATCAGGACCTGCAGTACGAGCTGGTCAACCTGCGGCGCCGCGGGATCGCGCTAGCGATCGCGAGCAAGAACGAAGTGGCAGATGTCATCGAGGTGCTCACCTCCCACCCGGAGAGCGTCCTTCGCCCCGGCGACTTCGCTGCGATGCACGTCAACTGGGAGGACAAGGCTGACAACATCGCTGCGATTGCCGCAGAGCTCAACATCAGCACCGGCCACATGGCGTTCATCGACGACGACCGGTTCCAGTGCGAGTGGGTTGCCGAGCGACTGCCCGACGTTCGCGTCGTCCACTGGCCGGACGACCTGGAGCCGAGCGGCTCGCTCGAGGACCTGGCGTGGTTCGACTCACTCGTCATCACCGACGAGGACCGGCAACGTACGACGATGTACCGTGCGGAGGCGCAACGCCGGACCACACGCGACGAGGCGATGACGCCGGAGGAGTACCTCAGGTCACTCGAGCTCGTCGCGACGGTCGGTACGGCGGCCGACCAGCATCTGCCCAGAGTTGCGCAGCTGACCCAACGCACCAACCAGTTCAACCTCACCACCCGCCGATACGACATGGCCGAGCTGGCGGCGCTCAGTGATGATCCCGGCGCCGCCATCGTGTGGCTGGACCTGCGCGATCGGTTCGGAAGCTATGGAATGGTCGGCTGCGGGATCGTTCGGCGCGATCACGACGAGGCTGTCATCGACACCCTGCTGGTGAGCTGCCGGGTACTCGGCCGGAGTGCCGAAATGGTGCTGGTCGATCAGCTCGCGCGGATCAGCCGGGCGGCCGGAGCGACCGTGCTCGTCGGCGAGTACGTGCCGAGCGAGCGAAATGGTCAGGTCGCAGACCTTTATGATCGGATCGGCTTTTCGGTGGTGGACACCGATGGCGCTCGCCGACAGTGGAAGTGGGACCTCACCGCCGGCCGGCCCGGCGTGCCGGACTGGATTCAAGTGATCGAAGAGAGTGATGGCAGCCGTGAGTGAGGCGGTCGACGGCGACGTCGAAGGACGAATTCGGGAAGTCATGGCCGGCGTCTTCGAGCTGTCGCCCGCCGAGATCGGCCCGCAGACCTCCAAGGACACCGTGGAACGGTGGGACTCCCTGCAACAGCTGACGCTCGTCATCTCGCTCGAGGAGGAGTTCGGCATTCAGCTCAGTGACGAGGAGACCGCCTCGCTGCTGAACTACCCGCTGATCGTCGCGGTGATCTCGGATCGGATCGGGACGGGCGTCCAGTAGTGCGTCTTACACCGGTGGCGTGGGCCGATGGCTGAACCGACCGGTGCCACACATCTCGACGATCTCGCTGCGTACCTAGCGGCTCGGTACCCGATCTTCGGCGACGTCGTCGATCGCGGCTTCGCGGCGTTCGGCACGCCCTGGGCGAACGAGTTCGAGGCGACGCTGGCGACGATGTTCGCCAAACCCGAGGCGCTGAGTCTCGCCGCATCGGGTTACGCGTCGTTCGCACTGGACCTGATGCGCCGCCAGGTCCGCTTCGAACGCGAGCGAACGTATCCCGCCAAGACCTACGAGGAGGCTGCGCGCGAGGTCTACCACGACGAGGCCTACATGACATCGGAGTACCTCCCCGGCCTGCTGCTGTCCCACTACCTCTGGCCGCACCACTACCGGCAGGCGAGGTTCTTCGACTCCGCTTTCGTCGCCGAGATGCGGGTCGCGCAAGCGAGTCATTTCATCGAAGTCGGGTGCGGCACCGGCTTCTACTCGAGGCGGCTGCTGCAACAGCTGCCCGACATCCGGGGAGTCGGCTACGAGATCAGTCCAGCCTCGAAAGCGTTCACTGAAGGCCAGGTCGCCGCGTTCGGCTTCGCCGACCGATACGAAGTCCTCCTGCAGGACATCGCCGACCGTGACATGGCATCAACGCAGTGGCTCGTGTGCGTCGAGGTGCTCGAGCACCTCGAGGACCCGGTCGCGTTCCTGCGCCTGCTCCGGGCGTCGCTCGCACCAGGCGGCAAAGCGTTCATCACGGCTGCGCTCAACGCTCCCCACGTCGACCACATCTACCTCTACGTCCAGTCAGCCGAAGTCGAGGCGCAACTCGAGGCTGCCGGGTTCACCCTCGAGCAGACATTCGTCGGCGTCGCTCATCCACCCCGGGCGCCTGGCCTGCCCGTGCCCCTCGTCGCTGCGTACATCGTCGCCTGAGGCATCACGGAGTCTGGGTTGAGCGACGCGGCAGGGCGAATCAGCCGTCGCGCCGCGCTCGGCATGATCGCCGGCGCAACGGTGACGACCATCGGCGGCTGTTCCAGCTCGCCGCCCACGACGCCGCGACCAAGGCGGCACGAGGCCCCCACCACACCACCGTCGCCGCACCCGTCGAACCCGACACCTGCCGTCACCGGACCGCACGCGCGCGCCCTGCAGCGCAAGCTGGACGGCACTGTCTACCGACCCGGCCAGCAGGGGTACGACGCGGCCCGACTTCTGTTCGACCGCCGGTTCGACGGCATCGCGCCCGCGCTCGTCGCGCGCGTCGCCTCCGAGGCCGACGTAGCGCACTGCCTCGACTTCGCCAAGCACTATTCACTGCCGATCACCGTCCGCTCCGGTGGTCACTCCTACATCGGTGCATCGGTCGGCCGCGGGGTGGTCATCGACCTGCGTGGCCTGAACGGCATCACGTTCGACGCCGCGTCCGGTCGTGCCGTGGTCGGCGCGGGCGCGGCACTGGTCGACGTGTACTCCCGGCTCGCGGCCAACGGGGTCGGCATCCCCGCAGGGTCGTGCCCCACGGTCGGCGTGTCCGGACTCACCCTCGGCGGTGGCATCGGCGTAGTGTCGCGACAGCGCGGCCTCACCTGCGACTCGCTTACCGCGGCGCGGATCGTCACAGCGGACGGGACCGTCGTCACAGCCGACGCGCACCACCACAACGATCTGCTGTGGGCGCTGCGCGGCGGCGGTGGCAGCTTCGGCGTGGTCACGACGCTGACGTTCGACACGTTTCCGGTCGGCACCCTCTCCCACGCATTCCTCAAGTGGCCGTGGTCCGCCGCGATCGAGGTCGTCGCCGCCTGGCAGACCTGGGCGCCGGCTGCCCCGCCGTACCTGTGGTCGGCCTGTCACGTGCTGGCCACCGAGGACAAGTCGGCCCCGCCGATCCTGTCGGTTGCGGCGGTGTCGTCACGGAGCACCGGCGACCTGCAGCAGCATCTCGGTGCACTGACACAACTCGTCCCGGCCGCAGCCACGACGAACTTCGTCACGTCGGAGAGCTGGGCCGCAACGATGCTGCTCGAGGCCGGCTGCTCCCAGCTCTCGGTCCAGCAGTGCCACGTGGGTGACGAGACGGCCGGCGGCGCGTTGCCCCGCGACGCCTTCGTCGCGGGATCGGACTTCTTCGCCGACCAGATCCCCCGGGCGGGGATCACCGCCCTCGTGAAGGCGGTCAAGCACCGCCAAGCCGATCCACGACTCGGTGCCGGCGGCGCGTCCTTCGACATCCTCGGCGGCGCGATCGACAGTGTCGCCGAAGCCGCGACGGCATGGGCGCACCGTGGGGCGCTGTTCGGCGCGCAGTACACCGCGTCGTGGGGCGAGGCCCACACCAACCGGCCATTGGCGCGCAACCAGCACTCACTCGCTGCGATCCACAACACCATCCGGCGCTACGCGCGAGGCGACGCGTACCAGAACTACGCCGACGACACCTTGGCCGACGCGCAGCAGGCGTATTACGGCGCCAATCTCGCCAAGCTGATCGACGTCCGACGTACCTATGACCCGTCCGGCACCTTCACCCAACCGCAGGGCGTGCCGCTGAGCTAGGACGCGTCGGCGATCTCTCTGGCACGCAGATGCCCGTCGAGCTTGCGCTTGATGCGCTGCAGCGCGTTGTCGATCGACTTCACGTGCCGGTCAAGCACGTCGGCGATCTCGAGGTAGCTCTTGCCGTCGACGTAGAGGCGCAGCACCTCGGCCTCCAGGTCGGAGAGCACCTCGTCGAAGTGCTCCTGCAGCGCGCGGATCCGCTCGGCGGAGATGACGAGGTCGGCGGGATCGCAGATCTGTGTCATCGGCAAGACGTCGGACAGCGTCCGGTCGCCGTCCTCATCGCCGGCGACCGGCCGCGAGAACGACACGTAGCTGTTGAGCGGACCGTGCTTCTGCCGGGTCGCGGTCTTGATGGCCGTGATGATCTGGCGGGTGATGCAGAGCTCGGCGAACGCGCGGAACGTTGAGGCGAGGTCGGGGTTGAAGTCGCGGATCGCCTTGTACAGGCCGATCATGCCCTCTTGCACGATGTCCTCGTGGTCAGCGCCGACGAGGAAGTAGGACCGAGCCTTGGCTCGGGCGAAACCGCGGTACTTCGTGAGCAGCTCGTTGAGCGCCCGGTCGTCACCGGCGCGGGCCGCCGCAACCAGACGGTCGTCCTCGTCTGCGGCGCGAGGCGCGGTCGCCGCTTGTCGGGACCGAATCGAACGCACGTGACCTCCGCTGGGTGTGATCTAGGACACTCGTTCCAAAAGGGATATTAGAGCGCTATTGGACATTTGTGAATACGTCGTTCTCAGATCCTTCAACGACGCAATGCCGAATGGGTGACGGGTCAGGAGCGAATGGCTCAACCGGTACGGCGGCGGCGCGCGATCTCGGCGAGTGCGATCCCGCTCGCGACGGAGGCGTTGAGCGACTCCACGTCAGAGGCGAGCGGGATCCGGACCGTCAGATCGCAGGTCTGTGCGACGAGGCGGGACAGGCCCTTGCCCTCAGCGCCGACCACGAGCACGAGCGGGCTGGTGGCAAGTTCGAGCGCGTCGAGGTCGATCTCACCGTTGCTGTCGAGACCCGCGACCATCAGCCCGGCGTCGGCGTAGCTCCGGATCGTGCGGACCAGGTTCGTCACCCGCGCCACGGGCAGCCGCGCGAGGGTGCCGGCGCTCGCCTTCCACGCCGACGGCGTCACGCCGACCGCTCGCCGCTCGGGCAGCAACAGCCCGTGCGCACCGAAGGCCGCCGCGGACCGCGCGATCGCCCCGAGGTTGTGGGGGTCGGTCACTCCGTCGAGGGCGACCACCAGCGGCGGCTCGGCTTCTTCCTGCACGCGGCGCAGCAGGTCGGCCGCGTCGACGTAGTCGAACGGTCGCGTCGCAAGCGCGATGCCCTGGTGCGGCGCGCCGCCGGTGAGCTTGTCGAGCTCGAACTTCGTGACGTCGAGGAAGGCGATGCCGCCGGCAGCGGCGAGCTTCTTCGACTCGGTCAGCCGATCGTCAGCCTCGAGGCCGACCGCGACGTACAACGTCGTTGCCGGCACCGATGCGCGCAGCGCCTCCACGACAGCGTTGCGGCCCGCGACCAGGTCCTCGGGCATCGCACCGCGACGTCGCGGTGGGCGCGCCGCCCCACCAGCATCCGCGCGCTTCGCCGCTGACCGCGCCCGCCGGGCGGCCGGGTGCTTCGTCCGGTCCTTCGCGGGCGGGGTCGGCCCCTTGCCCTGTAGTGCGCGACGGCCATGCCCGCCGGTGCCCTTGCTCGGCCCCTTCTTGCTCGTCATCCGGAGGTACCGACGTGCCAGCGCGGACCTTGCGGGGTGTCCTCGACGACTACGCCCGCAGCCGTCAGCGCGTCACGGATCCGGTCGCTCTCCGCGTAGTCCTTGCGCTCGCGCGCGGCCTGGCGCGCCTCGAGCAGGGCGGGCACCACCTCGGCCACGACCTTCTCGAGCGCCGAGTCGTTGCCACCATCGAAGTCACCCGGCCACAGCCCGAGTGTCATCGTCATCGCCGCAACCTCAGCCAGTGCCTGCCGGCCCGCTGCCTCGTCGCCGCCGGCCAACGCCGTGTTGCCCCGGCGCACGACGTCGTGCAGGACGCCGAGCCCGGCGGGCACGCCGAGGTCGTCGTTCATCGCGTCGGCGAAGGCGGTCGGCACCGGACCGTCGGTCGCCGGCTCGCCGTACTCCGCACTCGCGCGGGTGATGAAGCCCTCGATCCGTGAGTACGCCGCGTCGGCCTCGTCGAGGACGTCGTCGTTCCAGTCACTGTCGGAGCGGTAGTGCGGCGCGACCAGGCTGTACCGCAACGCTTGCGGCCGGTAGCCGGCGAGGAGGTCCGGCACGAACATCGAGTTGCCGGCCGACTTGCTCATCTTCGCGCCGCCGATGTTGATCATCCCGTGGTGCAGCCAGAACCGGGCGAACGGATCACCGGCGGCGCAGGACTGAGCGAGCTCGTTCTCGTGGTGCGGGAACACGAGGTCGCGGCCGCCGCCGTGGATGTCGAAGATCGGCCCGAAGTAGCGCGTCACCATCGCCGAGCACTCGATGTGCCAGCCCGGCCGGCCGGGACCCCACGGCGTCTCCCAGGACGGCTCGCCCGGCTTGGTGCCCTTCCACAGCGCGAAGTCGCGGGGATCACGCTTGTCGCCGGTGTCCTCGCTGGACTGCACGTCGTCGAGCTGCTGGTTCGACAGCTCGCCGTAGGCCGGATGCGACTTGACGTCGAAGTACACGTCAGTCCCGGCGGCGTAGGCATGACCGCCATCGAACAGCCGCTGGATCAGAGCGACCATCTCGCCGATGTGGCCGGTCGCACGTGGCTCGCCGGTCGGCGGCAAGCAGTTCAGGGCGGCGTACGCCTCGTGGAACAGCCTCGTCACGCTGGTCGCGAGCGCCCACCACGGCACATTCTGCGCCTGCGCGTTCACGATGATCTTGTCGTCGATGTCGGTGACGTTGCGGATGTGCTGCACGTCGTACCCGCAGACCGTCAGCCAACGACGGAGCACGTCGAAGGCAACCGCGCTGCGAACGTGGCCGATGTGCGGTGCCGACTGCACGGTCGGTCCGCAGACGTACATCGTGACGACGCCCGGGTTCAGCGGAGCGAAGTCCTCGATCACACGCCTGCGGGTGTCGTACAGCCGCAAGGTCACGGCGCAAGCCTACGGAACCCGCTCCGTGAAACGCCGCTGGATTGTCAGCCGCCGCGCAGCGCGGCAACCAAGCGCCGCTCGAACGCCTTCGGCGGGACCGACCCGTACGCCGACAGTGAGATCAGGCCGTGGGCGATCGCGGCGTCCTTCGCCTCGGCCTGCCGAAGCGCTGGAAGGCACGGCGTGGGTGCTGGGGCTGCGTTTCTCGACTGTCCGACCAGGCAGCTGCCGGACTGGTCGAGCAAATCGGCGATGCGGAGCAGGCCGTCCGACACCGGGGTTCGGACCGCGATCGGCACCGTGTGCAGATCGGCGATCTTCGCAGCGGCCACCTTCAGCTGACCGCCGGCCGTCACGAGTTGCTTGCCGTCGTCACCGAGATCGCCCTGGGCGCTGATCCCGGTCGCGGTCCGAAGGCCGGCGAGGACGCTGTTCAGCGCGTCGTCGACGAGCGAGGCAGTGCTCGAGGTGGCACTCGGGGTCGGTGACGTCGCGGTACCGCCGGCGGACGACGACCCGCTGCAGGCGACGACGCTGAGCAACAGCGCCGCCGACGCCACCTGGCGTAGCCGCAAGGTCAGACCCGTTCGACGAGCAACGCGAGTCCTTGTCCAACTCCGACGCACAACGTCGCCAGTCCCCGTCGCGCGTTCTCCCGTTCCATCCGGCCGAGGAGCGTCACGAGGATCCGCGTCCCGGAGCACCCCAGCGGATGCCCGAGGGCGATCGCGCCGCCGTCACAGTTGACCGTGTCGAGGTCGAGACCGAGGCGTCGAACCCCGGCGAGCACCTGCACAGCGAACGCCTCATTGATTTCGACGGCGTCGAGGTCGCCGACCGACCAGCCGGC
The DNA here is from genome assembly GCA_019239875.1 of Frankiaceae bacterium. Taxonomy (GTDB): domain Bacteria; phylum Actinomycetota; class Actinomycetes; order JAFAQI01; family JAFAQI01; genus JAFAZI01. The sequence continues at coordinate 11,647 of JAFAZI010000116.1, read as the reverse complement.
CCGAGCCAGCGCCTTCTCGGTGGCGACCACCGGGCCAAGGCCCATCGTCGACGGCGCGACTCCCCCACTCGCACTCACCACGATCCGCGCCCGCGGCGTCAGCCCGTGCTGCTCGATCGCGGCCTCACTCGCGACGACGATCGCGGCGGCCCCGTCGGACAGCGGCGATGACGAGCCCGCAGTCACGACACCACCCTCACGGAACGCCGGCCGGAGCCGAGCCAGGCGTTCGAGGCTCGTGTCGGCGCGCGGCCCTTCGTCAGCCGTGACCGTCCCGGCAGCCGTCTCGACCGCTACGAGCTCGGCGTCGAACCGCCCGTCCTTCGCGGCGGCGACGGCGCGCTCGTGGGACCGCAGCGCGAACGCGTCCGAGTCCTCGCGCGTGATTCCGTCGAGGGCCGCGACCTCCTCCGCGGTTTCGCCCATCGGGATGGTCGCCTTGCCGCCGTCGAGCTGCGTCATGACCGGATTGGTGAACCGCCAGCCGAGTGAGGTGTCGAAGATCTCGCCGGGTCGCGCCCACGGCGTACCCGGCTTCGCCATCACCCACGGCGCCCGCGTCATCGACTCGACGCCGCCGGCGATCGCGAGGTCGATCTCGTCGGACCGGATCGCCTGGGACGCCGCGACGACCGCCTGCAGGCCGCTCGAGCACAGACGATTCACCGTGTAGCCGGGCGTCGAGTCCGGCAACCCAGCGAGCAAGGCCGCCATCCGCGCGACGTTGCGGTTGTCCTCACCGGCCTGGTTCGCCGCACCAAGCACGACCTCGTCGATCTGGTCGGTAGGGATGCTGGTACGCCGCACGACCGCTCCGACCACGAGCGCGGCGAGGTCGTCCGGCCGGACGGAGGCAAGGGCGCCGCCGTACCTGCCCATCGGAGTTCTCACACCATCGACGAGGTACGCCGTCCGGTTGCTCATGCCTCCAGTGTGGGGCAGGTCAGCGCGGCATGACGAGCGCGGTCGCGATCGCTGCGAGCCCTTCACCGCGGCCGGTCAGCCCAAGACCGTCGGTCGTCGTTGCGGCCAGCGACACCGGTGCGCCGACCGCGCCGGTCATAGCGGCTTCCGCTTCGTGGCGGCGTTCGCCGATCCGCGGTCGCTCGCCGATCAGCTGGATCGCGACGTTGCCGATGAGCCAGCCTTCGGCACCGAGGCGCCGCGCCGTCTCGCCGAGCAGGTCAGCCCCGGAAGCACCCTTCCAGCGAGGCTCGCTGGTACCGAACTGCGAGCCGAGGTCGCCGAGGCCGGCCGCCGACAGCAGCGCGTCGCAGGCGGCATGGGCGACGACGTCGCCGTCCGAGTGACCCTCGAGACCCGGCTCGTCCGGCCAGGTCAGGCAGCCGAGCGCGAGCGGCCGGCCCTCGCCGAACGGGTGCACGTCGACGCCGACGCCGATCCGGGGCACCGCCGGCAGCGCGCTCGACAGCGGCACCACCTCATCGGCACTCGTCATGCAGAGGATTGTGCAGCAGCCGCCGGCGCTCCGCTCACATGGGCGAACACCAGCCGGCCGTTGGAGGTCAGGACGACGCTCGTGACTCGTACGTCGACCTCCCGCCCGACCAGCGGCCGGGCGCGCTCGACAACCACCATCGTGCCGTCGTCGAGGTAACCGACCGCCTGGCCAGACTCCTTGCCGGGCTTCACGAGGTGGACCGAGACGTCCTCGCCGACCACAACGGGAGGCCGAAGCGCGAGGGACAGGGTGTGCAGGTTCATCACGCGGACGCCGGTCAGGTCCGCCACTTTTGCCAGGTTGCTGTCGAGGGTCAGCAGGGCCATGTCCTGGTCAAGGCAGTACCGCACCAGCTTCGCGTCGACCTCGTCGACGTCAGGATGCGGATCGTCGATCACCTCGAGATCGACGTTCGGCTCGCGGCGGATGGTCTCGAGCAGGTCGAGGCCGCGGCGACCGCGGGCGCGGCGCATCGGTTCGGAAGAGTCAGCGAGGCGCTGCAGCTCGCCGAGGACCGGCTGGATCACGACGATCCGGCCGTGCAGGAAGCCGGCGCGGACGACATCCAGGATGCGGGCGTCGACGGCGACGGAGGTGTCGAGCAGCTTCACCACCGCGGCGTTGGCCTGCCGGCGAGGGCTGACCCCCGCCCGGCCGCCGATGACGGCGAGCACATCGTCCCGCTTGGCCCCGCCGACCCGGAAGCCGACGTAAGCCGATGTGACGATGACGATGCCGAACAGCGCGGAAGCGACCAGGCGCTGCGGGATGAGGAACAGCGGCCACCCGCACGCGGCGGCGACCACGGCGCCGGCGAACGCTCCGAAGCCCCCCGCAATCAGCGTGTCCGCGGAGATCTCGCGGAGCGCCACTTCGGTGCGTTCGGCCGCCGACGACGCGGTCCGCCCGAAGACCCCACCCAAGACGTATCCGAGGCCGGAGCCGACGATGACGCCGATGCCCACGCCGCCGAACGGGCCGAGCACGGTGCCATGACCGTGGTTCTCCAGGGTGCGGCCGAGCTCGTAGCCACAGCCGGCGCCCAGCACGACCGTCAGCAGCCGAAGGACCTCGATCAGGCCGCTCGGCGTCCGCTTACGGGTGGGCTTGGGGAACTTCACCCTTGATGTGTCGGCGCGTGATCTTGGTTCCTTCAGCCGGGGGCGTGCGTTTCGCCACACGACTTGAGCACGTCGAAACGGTCGTGGTGCCCTGCTGCGCCCTGACCACGGCGCCAGGACGGCATGACCGTCGCGGAGTCAGGCGGAGAGAACCTCGTCGAGCAGAGCTTCGGCCTTGTCCTCGTTGGTGTGCTCAGCGAGAGCGAGCTCGGAGACGAGGATCTGGCGGGCTTTGGCCAGCATGCGCTTCTCGCCGGCCGACAGGCCGCGCTCCTTGTCACGCCGCCACAGGTCGCGAACGACCTCCGAGACCTTGTTCACGTCACCAGAGGCGATCTTCTCGACGTTCGCCTTGTATCGGCGCGACCAGTTGGTCGGATCCTCGGTGTGGGGCGCCTTGAGGATCTCGAAGACCCGCTCGAGACCGTCGGCACCGACGACGTCACGAACCCCGACGTACTCAGCGTTGTCGGCCGGCACGCGGACCGTCAGATCGCCCTGGGCGACCTTCAGGACGAGGTAGATCTTGTCCTCGCCTTTGATGGTTCGAGTCTCGATGGCTTCAATGAGGGCGGCCCCGTGATGGGGGTAAACGACAGTCTCGCCGACCGTGAACGTCATGCTGGTGGTTCCCCTTCCGATGGATCAAGGGTATCACGCAAATCCGACAGTCCGGCGGCACCCGCAGCGGCGAAACCGCAGGTCAGAGGCCTGATTGTCGCGTATTAGGGTCTTGACAGCGACCCTGTGGACGTGCATGTCGCGGCCGCCGACGGACTGTGTTGAACCAGTTGTGCAGTTGCCCTTTCGCGGCACCCCGAATCAGCGCATACTGACGCGATGCCGGAGGATGACGACCGTTCACGCGAGGCCGCGAGCGCCGGTGGACCGGGCTGGTCGGAGGACTCCGCAGCCGACACGTCGTGGGCCGACGCGGTTGCGCCGGACGACCTCAGCTCGCTCGCGGGGGACGTCGCGGCTTACCACCGTGAACTGCGCGCGGCACGTCGGCGTGCCGCCATCGACCACTACGTCGGGCGGCCGGGCGCGCCGGTTTTGACCGTCATCCTGGTCGCGCTCGGGCTCGCTGCAGTGGTCGCGACCTTGTTGACCGTGGCTCATCCGAACCACCGCTCGACCCTCGAGGGCCGGGCTCCGCTCGCCCACCCGACGATCAGCGCCGGCATGCGCGGCGGCCTGGTCCCAGCGGTCGACCTCCAGACACCCGACGGTCAGCCGCAGGCGTCGCAGGACCTCCGGCCAGGCGTCATCGCGCTGATGCCGGCGTCATGCCGGTGCGGTGACCTCGTCGTCTCCCTCGCGGACACCACCGCAACGGCGACCAAGGGCAAGCTCGCGCTCTTCGCGATCGCCCCGGGAGTGAAAAACGCCGACGGTGATGCGCTGCCTGGTCAGCTGCCGGCTGGCTCAGCCGTGTACGACGACCCTGACAGCACGCTCGCCGCGGCAATCGGCGGCTCCGGGCTGACGCTGGTGCTGGTCCAGCCCGACGGGACGATCTACCAGACCCTGCCGGACGTCACGGCATCGTCGTCCGACGAGCTGACCAAGCAGCTGGTCGCGATGTTGCTGCATCCACCGGCCAGCTGACCACCTCGTCCGGCCGACGACCAGCCATCGTCGAGCTCGCTCTCGCGGCCCACCCACTTCCGTGTGTCGCCGTCACCGCCCTGGTGTCCGCGCTCGCGATCTCGGCGGGCCTCCACGCTCGCACCGCCCTCCTGGCGGCAGCGGTCCTCGTCGGGCAGCTGTCGGTCGGCTGGTCGAACGATGCGATCGACGCCCCGCTGGACGTCGCCGCCGGACGCCGCGACAAGCCGATCGCGACCGGCGCGGTCTCCCGGCGTGCGGTTGCCCTGGCGGCCGCTGCGGCGCTGGCCGCCGACGTACCGCTCTCCCTTGCCATCGGCTGGCGGCCCGGCCTCTGGCACCTCGCCGCGGTGGCGCTCGCCTGGTCCTACAACCTCGGCCTCAAGCGCACGGTCGCCAGTCCGCTGCCATACGCAGCCGCGTTCGGGCTCGTGCCGGTCGTCGTCGCGGCAATGCTCCCCGGCGCTCCGGCGCCGGTCGATGTCCTCGTCATCGCCGGGGCGTGCTGCGGCATCGCGGCCCACTTCGCCAACACCGTCGGTGACGCCGCCGAGGACGAGCTGACGGGCGTCCGCGGCCTGCCCCAACGAATCGGTCCTGCCGCATCAACGGTCGTTGCCGGCGCCTTCGTAGCGCTCGCGTCCCTCCACGTCCTGCGGGCAGCGGGCGCCTCGGTCTTGACCGTGGTTGCTGTGGTCATCGACGTCGCGATCGCCCTCGCCCTGCCCGTCGTGATTCGCAGCGCTCGTGGCCGGCAGCCAGCATTTCGCGGTGTGATTCTTGCCGTCGCGATCCTGGTCGCCGCATTCGTCATCAGCGGCGGGTCGCACCTCACCTCGAGCTGACAGCGGGTTGGGCGGGGTCCGGGCCGCTGGGTCGTGATGTGGTCGTTAGGCTGACCGGCGACTGTCGACCGTGCGCCCACCGGCGCACACCGCTTTCCCGCGAGGAGAACGTGTGATCCAGCGCCGCGCGATGACGGGCCTTGCCGTCGCCGCCTCCGCCCTCGTGCTGTCCGCGTGTGGCTTCCAAGCGCCCGCGGTGACGTACCACGAGCACACCTCCGACCAGGGGGCGAACTTCGGGGTTGGCGATGTCGCGGTGCGCAACGTCTACGTGACATCGGTGCCGAGTTCCGCGACGTCCACCACGAGCTACGTCGTGGCGACCTTCGTCAACAAGTCCGCGAGCCCGGCCGAGCTGACCGGGATCACCTCGCCTGCGGGTTCGATCACGCTCGCCGGGCCGGGCGTCAGCGCGGTCAGTGCGGCCGCGGGTGGCAGCCTGACGATCCCGCCGAACGGCGTCCTGGTCCGCCTCGACCAGCCCGTGCTGACCCCCGACGGCCCGACCGCGACCCTCGCAACGACGACCGCCCCCGGCGGTGGCAGCTACGTCCCGCTCCAGTTCACGTTCGGCTCGGCCGGTACGTCGCCGACCGTTCAGGCACCCGTCGTACCTCCGACCCAGACCACCGCCGTGTCGTCGCCGGTGCCCACGACGCCGGCCACCCCGCCGGTCGCGGAGGGCCAGGACTCCAACGGCTCCGACTAGCCGGCCCCCACCTCACCGGCCCTGCCGCCTCGAACAATGTGACAGCGCTATCGCCCAGGCAGTAGCAACGCCGCTTCGTCTTGGCTGAACTGGCCGGTTTCGGCCGGGTCGCGTGTTAGTTTCGCTCGGCTGACCGGGGGTTGAGGGAGGGGCTTCACATGGCGATTCGTCGGGCCAAGCAGAAGGCTCAAGTCATCACGCTGCTCCAGCAGCAGGCGCCGGCGGGCGAGCAGTTCCTCGCCTGCATCCACTGCGAGACCGGACCGAGCCCGTGGCTCGGCGCGCTGTTCGACGAGGTGCCACTCCTCGGTCTGATCGTGCAGCTGTCGCGGAAGTTCTACTTCCTGACACTTACGAACACTTCCGTCGTCGTGAACTCGGCGAGCCGGTTCACGAACCGGCCGGGAGCGATCGTCGCGTCCTTCCCCAACACCGCGTTCCCGATCAGCGGCGTGAAGCGCGGCCGGGTGTGGAGCGTCGCCTATGTGCAGTTCGCCGGGAACTCGAAGCCGACCCGGCTGAACATCCACCGCTACTGGCGCAACGAGTTCGACATGCTGATCCAGCATCTGCCCGCCCAGCAGCAACAGCAGGTGCTGGCCGCCGGCGACGAGCCCCAAGCGTCCTGATCGCTGCCGGAACAACGTGACGGCGTTACCGCTATCGCGATAACGACGTCACATCGTTCGGTCAGTGGCCCTGGTTCTTGACCGCTTCGATCGCGTCGGCCGCCGCGGCCGGGTCGAGGTAGTGACCGCGCGGCTTGATCGGCCGCAGGTCGTCGTCGAGGTCGTAGCGCAACGGGATCCCCGTCGGGATGTTGATGCCGACGATCTCGTCCTCGCTGATGTCATCGAGATGCTTCACCATCGCCCGCAGCGAGTTCCCATGGGCGGCGACCAGCACGGTGGCACCTGATCGCAGATCCGGCACGATCGCGTCGTACCAGTACGGCAACAGCCGGTCGACGACGTCCTTGAGGCACTCGGTCTTCGGTACGACGTCGGGCGCAAGGCTCAGGTAGCGCACGTCGTCTGCCTGCGAATGCTCGTTGTCGTCGGCGATCTCCGGCGGCGGCGTGTCGTAGGAGCGGCGCCAGATCATGAACTGGTCCTCGCCGTATTGCTCCCGAACCTCGCTCTTGTTCTTGCCCTGCAGGTCGCCGTAGTGGCGCTCGTTGAGCCGCCAGCTGCGTCGGACCGGGATCCACCCTCGGTCGCACGCGTCGAGGGTGTCCTGCGCGGTGACGATCGCGCGGCGCAGCAACGACGTGTGCAGCACGTCGGGAAGCAGGCCGTTCTCCGTGAGGAGCGCGCCGGCCCGCAGCGACTCGGCGCGGCCCTTGTCCGACAGCCCGACGTCGACCCAACCGGTGAACAGGTTCTTGGCGTTCCACTCGCTCTCACCATGGCGGAGCAGCAGGAGGGTGCCGGTCACGAGGAGGAATCTTGCCCGACTGCCGCGGCTGGGCGGTTGGCCGGGTCCGCGAAGCGCGCAAAGGCCTTCAGGTTCGCCAGCGACTCACCGCGCTTGACCCGCCAGTCCCATTCCTTCTCGATCGAGGTCCGGAAGCCGATCTCCAGCGCGGCGTCGAACCACTCGTCCGAATACGTCATGACGGACCCGAGGATCCGGTCCAGCTCCTCCGGCTCGACCGCGGTCAGCGGCAGCTTGCCCACGAGGTACACATCGCCGTGATGGTCGACCGAGAACGAGACGGCGTACATCTTGGCGTTGCGTTCCAGCAGCCACCGGTAGAAACGCTCGTGCGCCTCGTCGGGACGCCGGCAGAAGAACGCCTCGATCTGGAGCGAGTGGTCGCCGATGATGAGCCAGGTCATCGTCGCGAGCTTGTGCGATCCGGGCAGCTTCACCAGGAACGACGCCGGCTCCGGCTCGGTGTACTCCAGCTCCCGCTCGACCAGGGTCTCGCGGAGAACCGTTGCCAGGTCCGCTGTCCTCGCACTCGTCATAGGGCGGCGTAGACCTCGAGCAGCCGCTCGACCGTCGACGGCCAGCCGAACCCGCGCGCGTGGTCGACCGCGCCGTCGGCGAGCGAGCGACGGAAGGAGTCGTCGTGGAGCAGTCGGCCGATCGCCGCGGCGTAGTCGGCCGGGTGGTGACCGTCGACGAGTACGCCGGAGCGACCGTCCGCGATCGCCGTCCGCAGCCCGCCGACCCGCGCCGCGACGACCGGCGTCCCGCAAGCCTGCGACTCCACCGCGACAAGGCCGAAGGACTCGGTGTGTGACGGCACGACGGTGAGGTCCGCGGCACGGTAGTAGTCGGCGAGCACCGGCTGCGGCGCCGGCAGCTCGAAGTTCACGAGGTCGGCGATGCCCAGCACCGCGGCGAGCTTCGCGAGGTGTTCGGGCTCGGCGAGCCCGCTGCCGGAGGGACCGCCGACGACCGCAACGATCATCCGGTCACGCAACGCAGGGTCGGATTCGAGCAGCTCGGCGACCGCACGAAGCAGGACGTCGGGCGCCTTCAACGGCTGGATCCGGCCGACGAACAGCAGCACGACGGCATCCACCGGCAGTCCGAGTCGGGCGCGAGCGGCGGCCCGGTCCCCCGGCGTGAAGACCTCGAGGTCGACGCCCGGCGCGACGGTGACCACCCGTTCCGGGTCGGCGTCGTAGAGCTCGACCAGCTCCGCCGCCTCGTCGGCGGTGGACGCGATCAGCCGGTCCGCGGCGGCCACGACCTGCGCCTCGCCGATCGCTCGCAGGTGCGGTTCAGGGTGATCGCCCTCGGCAAGCGAGGCGTTCTTGACCTTCGCCATCGTGTGCATCGAGTGGACGAGCGGAACGCCCCAGCGCTCCTTCGCAAGCCAGCCGACCTGCCCTGACAGCCAGTAGTGGGAGTGCACCACGTCGTACCAGCCCGGTTCGTGCAGCGCCTCCTCGCGCATCACGCCGCTGGTGAAGGCGCACAGCTGCGCCGGCAAATCATTCTTGTCGAGACCGTCGAACGGCCCGGCCGTGATGTAGCGGACCAGGACGCCGGGAGCGAGCTCGACGACGGGCGGGGCCTCACTGCTGGTCGCGCGCGTGAAGATGTCCGTCTCGACGCCGCGCTCAGCGAGCCGCTTGGCCACCTCGGTGACGTACACGTTGAGGCCGCCGGCATCGCCGCAGCCCGGTTGGTCCAGGGGCGACGTGTGTACCGACAATGTCGCGACACGCCGCGGCAAGGCCATGGTCTCCATCCTGCCCGATAGCAACGCCCTACCCGAAATGAGTATTTCCACTCAAGCGTTGCGTCGCTCGCACCACATCACGCGTTGTGTCGCCAAGCACTGTGCTTCACGTAGTCCGCGAGCGGCGCCCAGAAGTCGTCGTGGTTGGCCATCCCGACCGCCGGGGCGTTGCACAGATGCGGTCCGGGGTCGACGACGACTGGGAGGTTCGGGACGGAGAAGTCCGGCTTCGCGAAGTTCAGCGAGTGCGCGAGGTTGCGCGCGTGCCGGTCGCGTGCCGACAGGTGATGCAGGCCGAAGCGCCACTCGACGAACTTCAGGATCGACGTGTGCTCATGCACGCCGTGGTCGACGACACCGCGCCGCGCGAACGGCGAGATGACGAACGCCGGCACACGGAACCCGGCCTGCGCGTGGTCGACCTCGCCGGGATAGGTCTGGTAGTCGTCCGGGAATCGCGGCGGCGAGACGTGGTCGAAGAAGCCGCCCCACTCGTCGTACGTGATGATCAGGGCAGTCTTCCGCCACTGCGGCGAGTGCGTGACCGCTTGGATCACCTCAGACAGGAACGCCTGGCCGCGGAGGATGTCGGCGTGCGGATGGTCGTCGTTCGTGCCGCCCTGGCCCTCACCGATGAAGAGGGGATCGAGGTAGGAGTAGTGCGGCAGCGTTCCTGACGCTGCCTGCACGAAGAAGTCGGCGACCGGACGGCTGCTCGCCATGTACTTCTCGCCCCACAGCCCGAGGAACGGCAGGTCGCTGTAGAAGTACGTGTGAGAGATGCCCTTGTCCTTGAGCCGGTCCCAGATCGTCGGCATCCCGGAGAACACGAAAGCGTTGTCGATCCGCTCGGTGCGCGCCGCGTGCGTGTAGTACCGGTTGGGGTACGTCGAGGACATGATCGACGCGAACCAGTGGTCCATGACCGTCGACTGCTCGACGAGCTTCGCGTACAGCGGTAGGTCCGCGGCCTTGTAGTACCCGATCGCGAAGTCATCGTTGGTGCCCTTGCGGAACCCGTCGCACTTGCCGTTGTTGAACTGCAGCCGACCACCGTCGTACGAGTGGTCCGGGTCGTTGCTGCCGCAACCCTGTCGGGTCTGCAGGCGATAGGTCTTGTGCAGCGTTCCGGCGTCGTCCAGAAACTGTTGATGCTGCTTGCCGACGGCGCCCGGGAGCCACCCGAGGTAGTGGTCGAAGGACCGATTCTCCATCAGCACGACGACGATGTGATCGATGCCGCTGTGCGCAGGGTTGGGGAGGTGCTTCGTATGCGGGTTGCGGCGAGCCCGAAACGGTGCGGCGCTGGCACTCGTCGCCGATGTACCGGTCGCGACCGCCCCCGCGACAGCCGCTGAGCTTGCCAGCAGCTGGCGGCGAGTCATTGGAGCCATGTCATGCCCTCCCTCGGCGCGGACACGCGCGGAACAGGTCCGGCCCGAACGGCCTGAGTCCCTTGGCCCCCGCGAACCCGAGGTGACCCTTGTGGTCGCTGCCACCATGGCGGACCCCGTAGATGTCCTCGAGGCTGCGCAGCAGCGAGTAGTGGTTGTACTTCCGCTTGTCGCGAGTGCCGGGCTTGATGCAGCGACCCATCACGAGCGCACCGATGCGGCCGCCGCCCATCCCCCTGATGCCGGGCCGTGGTGAGCCCGGCCCGGCCTGCTCGCCACAGCAGCTCGCGGTGTCACCGTTGTCGGACTCGTCCGCGGCAATGATCAGCAGGCCGTTCTTCTGGTACGCCGGTGACCGCTTGATCCGCGGGACCCACAGCTTCAGGAAGTGGTCAACCGACGCGAGACCGCCGGTCTTCTTGCCTGCGGCGTCCTTGCCCTTGCACGGTTTGTCGTGGCCGTCGTTGCAGAGGTTCGGTGTGATGAACGTGAAGTGCGGCGTGCGGTACGGCGACCGGAGGTCGTAGCGGAGGTGCGTGAGCGGCACCACGTGCCGGTGACACGCGCCGGTGTCGATCAGCGAGTGGAAGTACACGAATGGGTTGTGCCGCGCCGCGTACTGGTCACCGGCATCGGCCGACTGCGTGCCATCAGGCATGCCGCTGCCGAACGACGCGGCGGGCTCGCCACAGCGCGACGGCTCGCGAGTCAGGTCGTTGCCCATGTCGTCCATGTAGCCGCCCCAGCTGATGTGCTTCTTGCGCAGCTGGTCGGCGACGGTCTTCACGTTCCGCGGGTAGACGCAGCCTCGGCCCACCGCCTGTCCGTCCTTGTCCAGCGGGGCGGGTCTTGGCTGGAAGTCGATGTAGATCCGGCAGTCCGCCTGCGTGTCGACGTTCGGCGCCTGACCCGAGAGCATCGAGACGTAGTTGTCCAGCGACACGTGACCGGTCGCGTAATAGTTCGTGAGCAACGTGCCCTGGCGCTGCAGCTTGCGACCCAGGTAGTGGTTCGGGTTCTTGCGATACGTCGAGGCGAAGGACTCGTTCTCGATGATGATCATGAACACGTGTCGGATGCCCAGCTTGGGACTCGCGAATCCGGAGCGGGAAGGGTGGTGGCCGGCATCGGTCGTGATGCGAGTGAGCACCGGAGCGGGCACCGAGGCGCGACCCGCGTCGGGGAGCGCCATGCCTGCGGCGAACACCGACCCGAACGCGACGACCGTCATCAAGCGGCGGAACACAACGTCCTGCTTTCGTGGGGGGACCTCCAATCCTGCCGGATGAAGGCGTCGGATGGG
>JAFAZI010000059.1 GCA_019239875.1 Frankiaceae bacterium | reverse complement strand
GAGTCCCGGGCGGCGCGGGTTCATCATCGTGCGACCTCTCGGTGGCCACTTGATCATGCGAGACAGCCTGAGCGCAGCACGTTCCACCGGACATATCGACAGGGCGACTGGATTCCTCGTGCAGCGTGTGGAGTACGACGCCGCGTGGCTGGACACCAACGACTACGACCAGGGAATGATCACGCGCGCTAGGAGCGACGTGGCGACTGTCGAACAAGTCGAGTCAGTGCTAGAGGAATGGGGTATCGCCCCCGAGGACCTGCGGCCGTATCACCAAACGGATGCGCCATAGAACCGCGGCATGGGTGCCGCTCGCGCCGCATACGTTCCCAGTTCGCAACGCGCGTCAAGATCCGCGCTGAGATTGCCGAAATTGCTTCGTGGGGTGGTTGCTGGAGTTCATCGCCGAGTGGGTGTACCTGTACGGGCCGAAGCCGCGTGGGTATGACTGGACGACGGGTCGTTCCGGATCGAGGTCATACAACACTCTCTGGTCGTGTGGACGCATACTCGTGTGGTCCGCAGCCCTTGCGTGGTTGATATGGATTGCGCGGTCGGTGTACTTCTCCTGAGCCGTCATCTCGGCGAACGGCCCGTCGTGTAGGTGCGCTCGTGCGCCTGCTTAGCCGCCGCGCGGTGTTGGATCCCGTCAGACTGATCTCATGCGTCTCATCGCCGGATACATCCCGTTCGCCGCACTGTGCCTCGGGGCATTCCTGGGTGGTCTGATCGCGGTCATCATCGGGATACCTCAGTGGACGCTCGCGATCCCTGGCGGGCTGATCGGCGGTTACTTCCTTTCGAGGTTGCTACTTCGCCGCACCTACGCTCCCGACGACTCGTCCGAGGCGAACTGACACGCAGCTTCCGGCGCCGCCCGGGAAGTGTCGCTCGCGGCGCGTGTCTGGCGTCCTCGAGCGCACTACCTACCCTCGACCGAGTGACGCGGAGTTTCCGCCGGGGATTGCTGGCGGTGATCGTGGTCGTCGGGACTGGAGTCCTGGGCGCATCTCTTGTGACGACCCAGATGTGCTACCGCGGCGGGCGGTCATTGCATCGAACGTCATGACGGCGACGCCATCACGCTCGGCGCCTTCTGGGGATGTGTCGCGGGAATCGTGCTGGTCCTGATCGCATGGTTCTTGGCGCGCCTTGTGCGCTTCACGCGATCGAAGCCGCGCAGACTATAGGTGATGCCGTTCCCGGCACCCGAGCCTTCGGTGCCGATCGTTAGCGAGCCCGTTCGAAGTGATCCGAAGGGGCCGCTCAATCTGCGCCCGTGGGATGCCGTTCATTGCGATGAGACAAGTGTCCCCAGGGGGTTGGCGGTGTTGAGGGCTAAATGGCGCATCGCTGCGGCCATGTTCGGCCTGAGTGGGATGGCCTGCGCCTGCACGTCGCAAGGCTCGGCCGTGAAGGCTCCGCCCGTGACAGAGCAAGCAGGTTTGCTGACGCCAGCCGACCTCGGACCCGCGGGCGAGTGGATGCTGATCGCCGGTGGTCAGCATCTGGACGAGGGGTGTATTAGCCGAATCTGGCCGACGTTTCCGCCGGACCATCGGCAGTCGATCGGTCTGGACCAGCCCAGCGGTAAGACCGCGGCGTCGATCGAGGAGACGTTCATCCCGTTCGCGTCCGCAACTGCACTCAGGGTTGTTCGCGAATACCGCGCCCTGGTCCTAACCGGGTGCGAAGACGTTCCTTCTGCTCGGAGGGAGCGCCTGCGCCATCTGACAGGCGGAGTCGTCGCCAGCAGCTACTCCCTACCGCCGGGTCAGTTGACGGTCGTCACGTCGGCGAACCCATCAGGCGCCGAGCCACGTCGGAAGGTCTGGACAGTCCTCGCTCCGGTGCCGCGCGGGATGCTGTGGCTGACTGTCGACGGATCGAGCCGCGGCGTTGCGTCGAGCCGTATCGTTCATCGCATCGTGGGAACGGCGGTGAGGAAGGGCGCCGCGCTCGGGAGGTAACGGCGAATAGGGGCCGTTCTGCGACGGGCACCTGAGCCCGCGCGCAGGCGCGCAGACTATAGGTGGGCCGCTATCCCTCGGAGTGCCCGAGCATCCACCGGCCGTCTGGTGAGCGGTGGCAGTAGTTCCGCTCTCGTTTCATGTCAGACCGCGACGCGGCGACCTCGATAATCACCGTGGCACGATCGCCATGGATGTCGACCTCGACGACTTTGGCTTGTGCGGAGGGTGTCTCGGCCCATCCACTCAGCGCGGCCTCCTCGGGAGTATCGAACAGGTCCTCGGGCTCGTTCGTCACCGACCGAACGATAACGCGCCGTGTTATTGAAGGAGTGCCGTTCCCGAGCGCCCTATCCGGCGCTACCGAACGGCTGTGCCAACCTCGCAGCGTGCTGAATCGTCTGGCGGGTGTGAGAGTTCTCGGGGTTCGGACCTACATCCTTCCTGCCTTCGTAGCCACCTCGCGCTCTAGGCGCGTCGGGATCCTTCTGCTGTGCGGCCTTTTGTTCGGATCGACGGTCTCATGTTCGTCGAACACGGCTAACGAATCACCAGGTCCTACACCAACGACTAGCGCGACGGAGAATCCATCACCATCGCCCACCCCGAAGCTGAACCCAGCACAAGGGCGGATGCTGAAACTCATTCATGCCAAGGGATACGAGACGTCCCCGATAGAGCTTCGAAAGGCCAAAGGCTACTGGGCCGGGATGCGTCCAGTCCTCGTCGCAAGACCTCAGAACCTTGCAAACGGATTGCGATGCGCCAATGTCCTGTTTATCTCCCATGGACGCTACGTGGGACGCGACAGCGGCGGCTGCCACCTCTATCCGGAGATTTCGTGGAGCGGCGGTCGTGAGGTCTCGATCGTGTATCCCCGATACGCGAAGCAGGACCCGCTTTGTTGCGCGACGCTAAATCCCGTGCGGGTCATCTTTCGACTGGTGGGCGGTCACGTGAAGCCCGTCCGCCATGCTCCACCGGGGTGATCACACCCCGAACTAGAAGCCGTTCTGCGACGGGCACCTAGCCCGCGCGCCAGCGCGCAGACTATAGGTGAGCCGTTAGTTTCCGGCGAGCGCTGCCGGTCGGTGCTGATCCGCGATCGCGACGTACTTCTTCGTGCCGGCGATGAGGTAGAACCGCTTGCCATTCAGCTCGATCGACGCCGGCGGACCGCCTACGGGACCCAAGGTCGTCGTTCTCGGTAGCGAGGCGGCGACCCCCGTCGGATGGCGATAAGTCGTGAGCTTCGTCTGGAGAATCGCAATTCGCTGATCCGTAGCGACGATCAAGTTGTACCGACCACCGAATAGGTAAACCCAGAGGAAGCCGAGTAGCTGAACGGCGGGGTGGAAGTTCTGCACCGCGACGATCGCCTGGATGGACTCACCGGGATTCAGAACGCGGGCAGCCTTCTTTGCCAACTTGTCTTGGAGTGCCATCCTCAGGACCTGCCTCTTGTGTCGCGTTGACGGGATGTGGCGATCGAGTTCGCGGCACCTGTTCAGTGCGGCTCCGCGCCCGGCCGTGCATCGTCCCCTTCTGCCAGACGTCTCTCAGGGCTCACTGTGCAGCAATTCCCGAACGCGGTATTTGTCTTGGTGCCCAGACATCGACACTTCGTGCCGCAACCTTGACACCGAGTGCGGTCTGCTCAACCCAACCGAGGAGCGACGCGAAGGCTTCGTTCTTCTACGCGGCACCGCCGTCCGCCGCAGGCGGCAGACTATAGGTGCCGCTCAGCTGCGTCCGCAATTTGACGACTGCCAGACGTGGTGATTTGGTCCGCATACAGTGCTGTGTGTGTCGATCGGTGAGTGCCTCAAGGCGCTTGACGAGCGGGTCTTCCCGAATCCTTGGGCGGGCAAGTTCGACACGCGGGTCCCGGCTTGGATGGCGTACGGGCCATTCTTAGGTCCGCCTGCTGGCTTCGGTCTCTATTACGCCGTCAAGCACCTGCACGGTTTACCGGAAGCCCTCATGGTGATCGGCATCGTCTGGATTCTTGGGGTCTTCTCGATGGTGGAATGGCGGTGGCGGCGCAAGCATCGGTTGACCTTCTCGCGCCCTCAGGTCCGAGATTAGGTGCCTATCAACCGCCCGACGAGGTCGGCACCCAGCCGACTAGAGGTGCCGTTCTTGGCTGACTGTGGCGGCGTGCGGCGTTACGGTTCTGCAGAGAGCATTGGCTCTTGGTTGCGACGGCTGGATGACCGCGTCGTTCCAGACTCGGAGGCGAGTCGTTACACAGCGCCGCGGCCGCTCTGGTACCTGTATGGCCCGGCGTTCAGTGGCTTCGCCGGCAGCGTTCTTACGGTCGGTTTCCTGAACACCGTGGGGGTAGAGCGAGCGGCACTGTGCACAGGTGCGGTTGCGGTTGTCGTCGGCTACTTGCTGGCAGCACGCAAGTGGCAACGTGCCCATCGGGAGCCCCCGGTCGAACGCTAAGCGCCGCTTGCCTACGGCTGTCTGGCGTTCTCGCGCGGTTGCCTGACCCCTCCAGCTCCGCGTTTGGCAGCTCACCAGGTCGATGGGGACCATGGGCGGATGCATCGAATGTGGGTAGCTGGGGCGGCACTCTGTCTGGCGGTCGGAGGGTGCTCCCCGGCGGTCGACAAGACCTCAACGGTGCAGTCACACTCGTGCGCCTCGCATGCAACCGAAGCGCCGTCGCAAGCGCCGCCCACCCGACCAGGCAGGGACTTCGAGCCTCTTACCAAACAGCAGCACTCGGTTCCGTGGAAGTTGGAAAGGATCCGCGAGGGCGGCTGCGTCCTCGTGATCAGTTACGGCAACGAGTGTGACGCCCCATCACGTGTACAGATCCGCGAGGGGCGTACTGATGTGCTGATCCGCGCGGTGATTCTTCGTAGCACCGGTGAACTGTGTGCATCGTCCCGTCAACGGTTCGTCTTATTGCCCGCACCGCTCGGTGATCGTCACCTCGTCCATGCCCGCGTCGCGCCGTCTTTCAACAACCAATAGCGTCCCCAGCTGCGCGGATGAGAAGCGCCTGATCTGGCGCACTGCCGCTCATGACGCGATTAGGCGCAGCCGGTAATGAAGCCGGATGGTGGGGATGTTCCACAGCCGCACGAAGTGATCTGTTCTGACGTGTCCTTCGGCGTCTGCGTATAGATGGAAGTGCTCTGCTATTGGGATGCGGCGCGCGTTGATCTTTCCCTGACCGCGGTTGAGCACTAGGTAGGCGCCGTCATCTCCGAACTGCGCGATTGGCGAGTGCAGGTGCAGTGCGCCTTTGTCGTCCACGCTCGGGCGCAGGAAGACGCTGAGGCAACCGCGCGGCAGCGGGAACACAACACGGACGCTGGGCTCGCCGGTGTTCGGTAACTGCGCGATGCCGTACAGGCCGCTGTAGGTGGTTAGGCCCGTCTTGCGCATGGTGCGCAGCCACGCAGCACCGAGTACCCGGTCATCAGGCCCGTGAAGGTGGACGACTTCGCTGTCCATCCCCCAGGAGACATCGAGAGGCCGCATTGGAAGGCTCAACTGCTGCAGCCGATGACTCCACATCGCTGTCAGCAGCCAACCAAATGGCCACGCAAACGGGCACCACTCGGACCACAGGTCCAGTTGCCAGCGACTCGTGTGTTCGTAGAAGTCCACGATCAAGGGATGCACGAGAGCCGGGTTGAAGGTCGAACTCGCCAGCGCCGTGAAGTCCGGCAAGACCCCCAGGTCCGGCCCGGTACGCGTCCGGCCGCCGATCGCAGCCGCCTCCTGATCCACCCATCCGTGACCGACCGCTCGGTCCCCAGCGGAAGGACCCAATAGCCACGGGTAACGGTCTGCAGACAGAGGCCGACTGGTCAGCATCATCCACGCTTGGGAAGCGAGATCAAACGGATGACGATCCCAACGCAAACGCGTCGCGCCGGCATCCACCGCCGAGCCCTCGATCACGCAACCCAGCGTGGCAGACCCCCTAGGCGCAAGCCCTGTTGGAGCACTCACAGCGCGTCGCCGCCGACCTAAATTCGCTTCGTATGTGCCGTTAGTTCCCCCAACGCATCCAAGAAGTTCGGGCAACGATCTGGTCGAGACTCTCCTGCTGCTCTTCCGGCTGAAGCTCTCGCATGCGCCGGCGGTGCCGGTCGGCCGTGACCAGGGAGGACAAGGTGACCGCTAGGAGCACGACGACGATCACGGCGCACACAGTGGCGAGTGTGATCCCGAACCGGACGGGTGTCCAGCGACAGCAGCATCGATGGGACCAACGCGAAGTGCGGCGCGGCGACGGCTTCGAAGTTGCACGTCGCCCGAGTATGGCCACACTGGTGCCATGCCGGCCATGGGTCGCGAGGACAAGCACTCCACGGTTGTGTGGGCCTGGATAGCGTTCGGATTTGCCGCGACGTTCTTTAGTGAATTCCTAATACATCGCTGGATCGAGACTCACATCTGGTCGTCGCGCAAGGAGTTCACTCGGCTCCTCGAAGCGGACCTCGCGGCAGTTGTCATTGCAGGTCTTCTCGGAAGAACGAAGGGAGTCCTCGGATGCCTGATCGGTGCCCTGGCGGCGTGGACGTGCGGTGTCACCCTTTGGTACGCGAGCCTGCTTCTTGATCGCAACCTGCTGCCGTAGACAACAGACGAGTGCGATGGCTCGAAGGGCGATAGCGCGCCCAACGTTGGGCGGATCTGAAGTGCCGCTGCCGAGCAGCCCTTTCCGACGCTCTCGTACCGCTGAGATTCGCCGATCGGCTCCGGTTCTGTGTCCCCGTCGCCACCGTGCGGTCGCTGCCATGCGGACAGCACCGGGTCAGTGCGAAGATGCCCGACTAAGCGGGCTATGGACGGGGCCACGATGCGGAAGTCGGCAGTAGCGCTTGTCATTGCGGCACAGACCATGACGCTGGCGGGCGGTATCGCGGTAGCGGCGAATCATACGCATACCCCCGCGCTCAAGCGCACCGCGGAGGTCAAGGTCTTCTACAAGATTGGCCCTGGCATTACTTGCAGCGGTGACTCCTGCGGCCTCAGCGGTCCGCATCCCGTCTCGTTCCAGCTGCCGCCGGGGACGTCCTACACGGCCACGATCACCTTGAGCTTCGACTACCGGACGAGCGACCGCGGGAGCTTCGTGATTGGACCCTCCTTGAAGCCGCGGACTACAGCTCTCCAGCCGGCCGAACGACCTCTCGCCCGGTCGGTGCAACTCGACACGCGCAGCGCGTCGTTCACCGTGACCGGATTACGAGGCGGCACCATTTACAACCTGTCGGTTGGAGCCACTACAAGGCACCGTCCATTACGCGGTCGAGTTGTCATGACGACCAGACGACTCCTCGTCGATCTGATCGCGAGGCCGACCGGTCGGTAGTCGGCGCGCGTCTTGCCGGAGCGTCGTCGAGATGCCGCTCCGCGCGGCGCGGTCACGAGTAACCTCCGAATGTGGGCAACCTTGGTTGGCTCGAGTTCGTCATGCTGGCGCTTGTCTTCGGAGTCGTGTGTGGCGCGGCCGCGCGCAACAAGGGCCGGAGTGCGCGGAGTTGGTCTGTGCTCGGATTTCTGCTCGGACCGCTGGCGCTGCTCGCCATCGTCGCGATTGCGCCGAGAACGGCGGGTCAGGTCGAGACGGAGATGCCGCTCTTACCGCAGGCGAACCGATCCGACTGTTGCGGCGTCTCAACGTCGTGACTCTGGTCTTGTTGATGGCTGGGTTTGTGAGTGTCGGCTGGTTGATCCTTGCCGTGCCTCATCTAGCCAGATGGCTGGGATTCGTCGATCACAGAACCACCTTGGTCGAAGAAGTAACTGACGTCGCGAGTGTCCGGGACGATCTGTAGCGACGGGAACTGCCGTCGCCGAGCGGCGCGCGGCAAGATGCCTGAGTGGATGCGACCTTTCCGGGCGACGATCTGTTGCCAGAAGCCAACGTCGTGATGGATCGACAGCACCAACTGCATGGGCGCGTGGACGAGGTCTGGCCCTGGATCCAGCAGCTCGGCAAAGACCGCGGTGGTTGGTACCTCCCCGAACGAGTTGAGCGCCGTTTACCCAGTCGTTTCCGTGGCCTCCGCACGATCGACCCCGATCTGCGTCTCGCAGTGGGCGATGTCGTCCCCGACTACGGCCCAGCCCATCTCGCCGTGGCTGTTCTCGAACCACCACATGCACTCGTCTATCGAGCCACGTGGGGTCGGCGTCGCTACACGTGGGCGCTACTGCTGACGTCGCTTGGCAACGACAGCTGTTTGTTGCACTCGAGGTTCCGACTGGACAAGGGTGGTGTGGTTGCTCGCTCGCTCGGAGACCTGCTCGACCGCGCCAGCATTGGCCTGATGGCGCGTGGGCTGAGCGAACGGTTGCGAAACCAAGCACCCTGATCAGGACCGATCGGTGCGTTCCTACCTGTTGACTCGGGTGGCTCTAGCCACACCGCCGGCTACATCTGCCTCCAGTGATGAGCTTCCAAGTGAAGGTGATTTGCCGGAGTTGTCGGACTGAAAACCGTTGTGGCGCTTTGGGTCTCGGATTTCCTCGAGACGCTCAAGGAGCCCTCGACAAACGTCGACGGGACGGGCATGGTCGATCTTGGTCGTTCGAGATCGGTCGACCGTTGTCGTGAGGGGCAGACATGACGACGGGCAGTCCCAGCGCGTCCCGCGGCTCCGGTGTCCACGGGCTCGTCAGCGTCGTTCAGGACCTGTCCTTGGCGCGCGACGTCGCCAGCGTGCAGAGGATTGTCCGGCACGCGGCACGCGAGCTGACCGGCGCTGACGGCGCAACCTTCGTACTGCGTGACGGCGACAAGTGCTTCTACGCCGATGAGGACGCGATCGCTCCGCTGTGGAAGGGGCAGCGCTTTCCGCTCCAGACCTGCATCTCGGGGTGGGCGATGCTCAACGCCCAGTCGGTGGTGATCCCCGACATCTACGTCGACGACCGGATCCCGCACGACGCATACCGGCCCACGTTCGTGAAGAGCCTCTGCATGGTGCCGATCCGCTCCGCCGACCCCATCGGCGCGATCGGCAACTACTGGTCCGAGGAGCACGAGGCCACCGAGGAAGAGGTCCACATCCTGCAGGCCCTCGCTGACACGACCGCCGTCGCGCTAGTCCATGCGCGAAGCGTCGAGCACCTCGAGCAGATCGTCAGCGAGCGGACCGCCGAGATCCGCCGGATCTCGGTGACCGATGAGCTGACGGGCGTGCTGAACCGCCGTGGCTTCCTCGAGTCCGCCACCTTGTTGCGGAGCCACCTGCGCCGTCACGGTGGCACCGCTCACATGATCTTCGTCGACATCGACGCCTTGAAGTCGATGAACGACAGCCACGGCCACGAGGCCGGCGACGAGCTGATCCGAAGCGCCGCGACCGCGCTGCGCGAAAGCGTGCGGGACATCGATGTCGTCGGCCGGTGGGGCGGCGACGAGCTGGTGGTCTTCGCGATCGATGCGGCGGACGCCAACGCGCTTTGCACTCGCATCCAGGCCAACGCGATCCGCATCGGGGTCTCACTGTCGGTCGGCCACACCTCGCTTGGCCCGGACGACGACCGCTCGCTCGCTCAGCTCATTGCGGACGCCGACGCCTCGATGTACCAGACGCGCGACGCGATCCGGGTCGCCGTGACGTCCCAGATCCCCAGGCAGAGCCGTGGTGACGCCGACCGCGTGGAGAGCTCCCAACTGACGTTCTAGACAATCTGGTCATCCGGCACCATCGTGGGAGCCCGGACGAAGGAGGCCAGCTGTCGTGAAGGTCAGCATCGACATGTCGCGTTGCCAGGGTCACGGTCGTTGCTACGACCTCGCTCCTGACCTTTTCGACGAGGACGACGAGGGCTACGGGCAGGTCCGAGGCGGCGGCGAGGTGCCGGCCGGGTCCGAGCCGAACGCGCAGCTCGCCGAGGCGAACTGTCCCGAACACGCCATCACGATCGAAGCCTGACCGTGGCCAGCGACGAACGATTCTCCCTGGAGCTCAACGAGCAGTTCGCCGAACGCCGGCTTGGAGCCGTCCGCAATCCCGTCGTCGAAGGGCCGGTCTCGGACTGGGCGACTGACTTCTCTCATGTCGAGCCCGAATGGGCGAACGACATGTACGAGATCCAGGCGGGCCTCCGCACGCGTTGCCCGATCGCGCGGACCGAACGTTTTGGTGGTGCGTGGCTACCACTCCGGTACGACGACATCGCGGCGATCGCACACGACACAGAACGGTTCACCTCCCGCACCGTGGTCATGGGCAACTTCCGCCCGCCACTTGACGCGGCGCCCATGGGTGTCACACCGCCGATCTCCTCCGACCCGCCGTTCCACCACCCGGCGCGCAAGCTGCTGCTCCCGCCGTTCACCAAGTCCGAGATCCTCAAGCTCGAGCCCGCCACGCGCGCCTACTGCCACGAGCTGATCGACGCCTTCGACGGCCGCGACACCGTGGACGCCGCGGTGGAGTACGCCCAGCACATCCCGATGCGGGTAATCGGCGACATGCTGGGGTTCCCACCCGAGGATGCCGACGAGTTCCGGGTGTTCGTCGAGAACGCGCTGGAAGGCATCAACCTCCCGCCGGAGCAGCGGATCGCGAACATGGGCCAGCTCTACGAGTACTTGGTCGCACAGGTCCACGACCACATCGAGAATCCGCGCGACGACCTCACGTCGTACCTGCTCAACTGTGAGCTCGAGGGCGAGAAGCTGAACGCCTTCCACGTCACCGGAACGATGGCGTTGTTGCTCATCGCCGGCATCGACACGACCTGGAGTGCGATCGGCGCGTCGCTGTGGCACCTCGCGAAGACCCCGAAGGACCTCGAGCGCATCGTGACTGATCGCTCGCTCCTCCCGACGGCCACCGAGGAATTCCTGCGCGCCTACGCCCCGGTCACGATGGCGCGCCTCGTGCGCGACGACATGGAGTGGAACGGCGTCGACATGAAGGCCGAGGACTGGATCCTGCTGTCCTTCCCGGCCGCCAACCGTGACCCCGATCAGTTCGAGCGAGCCGATGAGGTCGTGATCGATCGTGAGGTGAATCGACACGCGGCATTCGGCCTCGGCATCCACCGTTGTCTCGGCTCGCACCTGGCACGCATGGAGCTGCGGGTGGCGCTCGAGGTCTGGCTGGAGCGGATCCCCGCGTTCTCGCTGGCTGACCCGGCGGCGGTCGTCTGGTCCAAGGGGCAGGTACGAGGCCCGCGCACCATCCCGATGCGCATCGGCTGACCGGCGGCATCGTAAAGTCGGCGCCATGCGTGCAGCCGTGAGCCTCCACATCGATGCGCCGCCGGAAAAGGTCTGGGGCCTGGTCAGCGACATCACCAAGATGGGCGAGTACAGCCCTGAGGTCGTCGAAGCCGAGTGGCTCGACGGCGCAACGGGTCCGGCCGTCGGCGTGAAGTACCGCGGCCACGTCAAGCGGAACGAGAAGTGGCCGGTCCTCTACTGGACCACCTGCGAGATCACTGAATGCAAGGCCGGCGAGGTGTTCGAGTTCGCTGTCGTCATGGGTGGCCGCAAGGTGAACGTCTGGCGTTACGAGTTCCGTGGCACCGCCGACGGAGGCACCGACGTCACCGAGTCCTTCGACCTCGGTGACAATCTCTTCACCAAGCTGTGGCGCCCGGTCGGCGGCTTCCTGCGGGAACGTCGGAACCAGCGGGACATGCTTCGCACCCTCGAGCGTGTCAAGGCTGTCGCCGAGGCGTCCTGACTCAGCCCGGAAAGACACCCGCCTTCTGGAAGGTCAGCAGCCCGCGCCGGGCGGCGTAGCCGAGATGTCCCTTGCCGTCGGTCCCACCGTGCCGGATTCCGAACAGGTCCTCCATGCTGCGCAGGTAGGAGTAGTGGTTGAACCGATGCCGGCGGTCGACCGTTCCTGGCCTGACCAATGGTGACAAGAACAAGGCACCGACCATGCCGCCGCCATCGGCGACCGAACCCGGGATCGGGAAACCGTTGTTGTGGCTCGGTGGCAGGTTCGGCGCCTTCTTCTCACCACAGCAGACGCGGTCGGTCGTCCCCTCGTCGAACGTGATCACGATCAAGCCGTCACGTTTGTAGGCCGGCGACGCCCTGATCAACGGAACCACCGCTCGGAGGAAGTGGTCGGCTCCCGCGAGCGGCACGTTGCCGTTGCTCGGACAGCTGTCATGCCCATCGTGGCACTGGTCAGGAGTGAGGTAGGAAAATCGCGGCGTCGTTGCGACGTGACGCAGATCGTGCCGAAGCGGGCCGACGAACCCACGCTTGGCGAAGTGGCCCATCGGCACGACGTGACTCTTGCAGTACCGCGGGCGGTCGATGATCGAGTGGAAGTAGCCGAACGGGTTGTGCTTGTCCTGGTAGTCCGGGAACGACTCGTGGCGGCTCGGGGTGGCGGGCCCGGAGGCGTAGGGATTGCTGCATCTCGCCCGCTTGCCGGGCGTCGCATCCATGTTCTCCATGTAGCCGCGCCAGGAGACGTGGTGAGCACTTAACTGATCTGCCAGCGTTCGGACCCGCATCGGATACGTGCAGCCGATCACCTTGGCCCCACTCCGGTCGATCGCTTGCCCGTCGTGATCGAGACGCCACTTGTGTTTTCGGCCGCCGAGCACGGACGGTGTGTCGCAGTCGCGCTGAGTTGAGGAGTTCGGTCCCTGACCGCTGATCATTGCGAGGTAGTTGTCGAGGCTGTAGTGCCCGGTGCCGAAGTAGTGGACGATCAGCTTGCCCTTGGCGCGCAGCCGCTTGGTGAGGTACGGCGCAGCCTGACGACCCGTGTGAAACGTCTGCGAGAACTCCTTGTTCTCCAGCATGATCGTCCAGACGTGGCCGACGTGCTGGGCGTGACGACGCGGCGCTTGAGCGAACAACGGCGGGACGGACGCCGCGACCGGAAGCGACGCGCCGCCGACGGCCGCGAGGGCGACGCCGGTGAGGCAGATCCTTTTGAGAACCGCGGTCACGGCGCCAGACCGTCATTCGTCGCGTCGTACACCCATGCGAGGTCATCGCTTTCAAGGCGCTGGTGCCATGACGGGGGCGCCGCGTTCCACAACGTGTTGTAGTCCCAGTAGTCCTTCCACACCATGATGAGGTCACCTTCCACCGTCATCACGCTGACAAACGGCAACGACGCCGTCTCGCCGGTCGGCCAGTGCCAGACCTCGCGATGCTCGGTGATGACGACCCCGTCCTGAGCGACGATCGGGCCTTCGTAGTGCTCGTAACCGGACAGCCCCTCCAAGCCGAGTTTCAGCCGCGTGACGATGTCGGCCGGCCCCCGGCCGGCCGCCGCCGGACCCACCGGCACATCCCAGTACACCGAGTCCGGGCCGAAGAAGGACGCGATCAGATCCCAGTCGCGGGCATACAGCGCCGCCCAGAATCGGCGTACGACGTCGGTCTCCCGGGCGCTCATGGCTCGAGGTTAGCGATCGCCGTCGCCTCCTCGACTGCCTGTTTCGCGTGGTCGAGCGCGGTCTCGGCAGCGGTGACCAAGTGCTCGGCCTTGTGCCGCGCGGTTTCGAGCCCGTCGAGCTCGTGTTGCAGCTGGGTGATGCGCCGGGCGAAGTGCTCGGCCTCGTCCCTGGCTCGCCGCAGCTGGGCCTGGCGCTTCGCCACCTCGGCCTCCGCCTTCTCCACTCGCCGCTCCGACTCTCGCCGGCGCTTGCTCTCTGCCGCGGTCGGGCGGCGCGGCGCCGGCTCAGCTGCGGGAGCAGATCGAGGTGCCCTCGACCTCGCCGGCGCCGACGGCTTCGTGGGCGCCGCCGGGGCTTGCATCTCGACAGCGCCGACGGTCGGCGGCGCGGCGAGGCGGCCATTGATCAGCGCCCCGGCCACGCCCTCGTCTGCGGCCGCCAGCAGCAGGACACCCTGCAGCTCCCGCATCACACCGGGGCCTGCGCCGACGCCGATCTCCGTGGCCAGGTCGGACACCGACGCGAGCAGCTCTGTGGCAAGCGCCTGGCGTTTGCGCATCAGCTCTCGAAGGTCGCCGCCGGCGCCGCCGGACTGGGCGTCGCGCAGCTTCGCACCCAGGTCGGCGTAGTCCTTCACCGAAGCGCCGCGCCGCCGCGCGAGGAGGTTGAGCAACGCCGCGGGGGCAGTCGGCTTCTTGAGTGCCTTGATCTGCTTGGCCAGGGTCTCGTCGCCGTCGCGCACCGCCTCGGCGCTGAGTCGATTGCGAACCTCGACGAACTCGCCGGGCGCGACTCCGTACACGGCGTCCATCGCGTCGTCGAGTGTCACGAGGTCATCCTGCCTCAGGATCAACGGGCAGTTTCCGACCGACAATCTGAACTGAACGCTTTCTCAGGAACGTGACGCACACTATGGACTCGATGAACCGCCCATGGCTCCTCGGGCCCGCCTGGGAAGCCAAGCGCTTCGATCAGACGGGCTGGCGAATCTTGCCGCTACGCCTGTTCCTGGCTGTCACGTTCATCTACGCATCGCTTCAGAAGCTGGCGAACCCCAACTATCTCGACGCCTCGAGCCCTGCCTCGGTCGTCGGGCAGATGAAGGCGCTCGAGTCCACCAGTCCGATCGGTCCGTTGCTGCGCCTGTCGCTGCACGCGCCAACTCTCGTGGGGCTGCTGATCGCATTCGGTGAACTGGCCGTCGGCGTCGGAGTGCTCGTCGGCCTGTGGACCCGCCTCGCCGCCGTCGGCGGCGCACTACTGTCGCTGACCTTCTTCCTGACTGTCAGCTGGTCCACCACGCCGTACTTCTACGGTTCGGACATCGTCTTCGTCTTCGCCTGGACCGTTTTCATCGGCTGCGGTGCCGGAGGCGTGCTGAGTCTTGACGCCTGGATCCGGCTTCGGGCACAGCAGGTGCCAACCGGTCCACGGTCGAGAGCGAGCGGCGTCGAATCCGAACTGATCGCGCGGCGCACGCTCGTGCTCGGCGCCCGCGCCGCCGGCCTGGTTGCCCTTGCCGCCGGTGCGGCGGGCGCCCTGACGGCCGTCGTCGGCCGGGCCGTTGGTGGCACGAGGTCCACAACCGCGGAACCGTCGTTGCGAGGGCCGGCGCAACCGAGCCTGACCGCCTCGCCGTCGAGCGCTGGCTCGACACGCGCGCACCACCACCACGGCGGATCGTCGAGTCGGACGGCGGGTGTCGCCATCGGCAAGGCCAGCCGGGTGTCCTCCGGTCAGGCCGCCCGCTTCAACGACCCGGCGACTGGTGAACCGGCGTGGCTCGTGCATTCACCCCAGTCAGGTTTCGTCGCGTTCTCTGCCGTGTGCACCCACGCCGGGTGCTCGGTCGGATTTGACTCGTCGTCGCAAGAGTTCCGATGCCCGTGTCATGGCGGCAGGTTCGATGCTGGCAGCGGGCGCGTGCTCGGCGGCCCACCCCCGGCGCCGTTGCGTCGGATCGCCGTACACGTCGTGAACAACGAGATTCGGGTCGATTGACGATGCCGACCGTGCCCGACGTGATCGGTGAGACTGTCGCGACGGCGCTGGGCCGAGAGCATCGGGACGATCCGGTCCTTCCGAACACCGGCGGTCCCGCCGGCAACGCCAACCTGACGGCCTGGCTGGGTCTCATCCTGCTGACGCTCTTCCTTGTCGAGCTCATGACGCTCATCTCGATGAGCAGCCTGCTCGGCGTGCACATCTTCGTGGGCGCCTTTCTGGTGCCGGTGATCTTGGTCAAGACGGCGACCACGGGCTGGCGCATGGCGCGGTACTACCTGCGGTCCGATCACTACGTCCGGGCCGGTCCGCCGCCGGCGCTGCTCCGCATCCTCGGACCAATGGTGGTCATCGGGGCGCTGGCCGTCGTGGGCACCGGCCTGTCGCTCATCGCCCTCGGGAACGCTGCCCATTCGACGTTGTTCACAGTCCTCGGATTTCGCGTCGACGCCATCACGCTGCATCAAGCCGCCTTCATCGCGTGGGCGGTCACCACCGGGCTGCACCTGCTCGGCCGCTTCGTCCCGGCACTGCGGCTGAGCGTTCCGCCTACACCCAGCGCCGGCTCGAGCGCGCCGGGTCTAGCCAGCCGTCTGACCCTGATCGTGCTGACGACGGGTGTCGCAGTTCTGACCGGACTTCTGATCCTCGAGGCATCGCACTCCTGGACCAGCTGATCAGGCGTTGTCTTTCTTCGCGCTCTGCGTGGAGCCGTAGTTTCGGGCGATTGCGGCCTCGATCACCTTCTGGAGCATCTCGTCCGAGAGTGTCTTGGGTGTGCCGATCGACAACGCCCGCGCATAAAGCTCGCAGCACCATTCGAGCATCTCGAGGGTGTCGCACGCAGCGGTGATGTTGTGTCCGTAGGCCACCGACCCGTGGTTCGCCATGAGCGCGGCGGTCTTGCCCTCGAGCGCTGCGACAACTCCCTTCGCAAGCTCCTCGCTTCCGAACGTCGCGTAGGGAGCGGTGCGGACCGCGCCCCCGAGCATCAGCTGGCTGTAGTGGATCGCCGGCAGCTCGTCATGCGTGCAGGCGACGGCGGTGGATGCGAGTCCGTGCGCGTGCGCCACCGCCTTCGCGCCGGTGCTGCGATAGATCAATGTGTGCAGCTCGGTCTCCGACGTCGGCGCGAGGTCCGCTTCCACGACATCTCCGGTGAGATCGACGACTGCCATCATCTCGGGGGTCAGCTCGGCAAGCACGCCGCCGGTCGGCGTGACGACGACATGGTCCCCGGCCCGGATCGACAAGTTGCCCGCCGTCCCGATTACCAGGCCGCTCTCGGCAACCCGATGCGACGCAGCAGCAAGCTGCTCGCGCTCGCTTTCCAACATCATGTGAGATTCCCGCCCTTGGTGTTTGTCAGATGACCATACCGATCGCCTGGGTGGATCATCGCGTGGTGGATTCGCTCACCGATCAGCTCCGAGCAGCCGGATGCGTCTACGCGGAAGCCGAAGCAACAGTGTTGCGATCGGCCGCGACTTCCGCGGATCAGCTCGCGGAGTTCCTCGCCGCGAGGCTCGGCGGGATGCCGCTGGAGCATGTCGTCGGGTACGCAAAGTTCTGCGGACTGCGTATCGATCTGCCGCCCGGCGTGTTCGTTCCTCGACAACGCTCGCGCCTGCTCGTGCGTCTCGCGATCGAGCTGCTCCATCCCGGAGCGGTCGTCGTAGACCTGTGCTGCGGCTCGGGCGCGATCGGGATGGCAATCGCGGCCGTCGTCGATGGCGTCTCGCTGCATGCCGTCGACATCGACCCCAACGCGGTCGCCTGCGCAGCAGCGAACCTCAGGGAGTACGACGGTCACGTGTACCTCGGCGATCTCACTGGCGGCCTTCCCTCGACACTGCGGGGACAGGTGGACGTGATCGTGGCGAACGCGCCGTACGTGCCTTCTGCCGAGATCGACTTCATGCCGGCCGAAGCCCGGGATCACGAACCGCGAATCGCGCTCGACGGCGGCGGCGACGGGACCGAGATCCAGCGGCGGATCGCTACCCAGGCCCCGATCTGGCTACGAGCGGGTGGCGCGCTGCTGATCGAGACGTCGACGGCGCACGCCGACGCAACAGCTGCCGCGTGCCTTGCCGGCGGCCTGACGGCACGAGTGGTGGCCGACGCCGACCTCGACGCCACCGCGGTGGTGGCTAGGAAGCCTTGAACGCGACCTCGGACATGACAGCGGTGTTCAGCCGCCGCAAGGTCTGGCTCAACAGTCGCGACACGTGCATCTGGCTGATGCCCAGCTCTTCGCCGATCTCGGCCTGGCTCATGTCGCGGAAGAACCGGAGGAAGATGATGCGTCGCTCGCGCTCGGGCAGAGCGTCGAGCAGCGGGGCCACGGACCGGCGCTTCTCCACGAGGTCATAGGCATCCTCGGCGACGCCCAACCGAGCTTCGGCGACCGACATCGAGTCATCGCCGTCGCGGGTCGGCGCATCGAGGCTCCACGCCGAGTAGGCATTTGCCGCGTCGAGACCCTCCAGGACCTCGTCCTCCGTGAGGTCGAGCGCCTCGGCGAGCTCGGCGACCGTCGGCGCCCGGCCGAGGTCGTGGGTCAAGGCCTCGCGAGTGCGGACCAGCTTGCCTCGAAGCTCCTGCAGCGGCCGCGGCACCCGCACCATCCATGTCTTGTCGCGGAAGTGGCGCTTGATCTCTCCGACGATGGTGGGCGTGGCGAAGGTCGAGAACGCGACCCCGCGGTCGAGGTCGAATCGGTCGATCGCCTTGAGCAGGCCGATCACCCCGACCTGCACCAGGTCGTCGAGCGGTTCGCCGCGACGCTCGTAGCGGCGAGCCAGGAAGTGGACCAGCGGTAGATGCGCCTCCACCAGCTCCTCGCGCGCGGTTACGCGCGACGGATCGTCGTCCGGAGAGTTCTTCAGGCGTTGCCACGCGTCAGATGTGTTGACGTCCGTCTGGGTAGGAGACATGCCGGCTACGTACCGCACGAAGATCAGTAAGAAACCTGGGTGTGGTGCGTTGTCCGGTTTGTCCGGTTTCGCCACCCAGCTGGGCTACACCAGCGAATGACCACTGTTGAGCCGCCGCCGAACATCCCACAAGCACAGATTCAGCGGGAACCGACGCAGCACCCCGGGCAGCCGCTGCGAGATCCAACCAGCCTGCCGCATGATGCGGTCGAACCGTGCCTGGTCGCGCTCGTCCCACGTGTAGCCCATCGCGTCACGAAACGCGGGCGGCAGCATCCCGCGCGTGAGGAACAGCTGCAGTCGCCCGACCGTCGAGGAGATCGGGCGCGGCATCGCGGCGAAGCTTGCCAGCCGGTGCAGATAGCCCCGCGTGTCGTCGTCGTACGTGATCTCGGCCGCTGTGCGGTCCCAGTAGGCCCAGAACGCCGCGACGTCCGCCGGCCACATCTCCGGTTTCACCTGCAGCGTCGTCCCGAGCCGAGCCGCGTATTGATAGAAGCGCTCGTCGCCCACCACGTCGATGTCGAGCTGCATGGCGTCGATCACGTCGAGGAAGCCGCGGTAGAGGCAAGCGGCGACCCAGAGCTGGAGCTGCGGATCGAACGCGTTGTAAGGGACCGGGCTGTCCGGCGTGGACCGCACCTGTGCGTGTGACCGGTTGACCGCGCGACGGAAGCTGGCGCGCTCCTCCTCGGTGCCGAGCATGGCGACCGCCAGGTAGGACAGGGTCGTGCGGCCGCGCTTGATCGGGTGCCGGTCCGCGCGCCCGGACTCGACCGGGCTCTCGTAGACGCCACGGCCGACCGGCGGCAACCCGAGCTGCATGATGACGTTGGCAGCGGCGCCGACGAGGGCCGCGCCGTACACGTAGTCACCCGGATCAAAGTCGGGGCGAGTCATCGCGCCAGCTCCAGTGCGGCGATGTGCAGATCGACCAGGTGGTCGACGAGCTCGTCGACCGTGGTGTCGAGCCGACCGGCGAGGTACGCCGTCGCCAGCTGGGTCTGCGCGCCGACCACCGACAAGGCGGACAAGGTCGCGCGGTCCCGATCGATCCTCCCCGCACTGCCGAAGTACGCCGTTGCCACGTCGACGAGAAGCGCGGCGCTGGCGAATGCCAGATCATCACGGAGCGTCTGAAGCTGCGGGTGGCCGCCTTCCTGGAACAGCACCCGGCCGAGCCGTCGGTCACTCGTGATGAGGTGCAGGGCCGCGGCGATCGGCGCGTGCGCCTTGCTGCGCACTCCGTCCGGCGCCGCCATGAAGGCCGCCAGGACCGCGGCGGTGCAGCGGTCGGCCACGTGCTGGAAGACGGCTGGGAGCAGCGCGTCACGGTCGGGGAAGCTCTCGTAGAAGTAACGCTCGGTGAGCCCTGCGCCCCGACAGACGTCTCGGACCGTCGTGTTGGCCCAGCCAACCGTGCCGATGACGTCGAGCCCGGCGTCGATCAGGCGTTCCCGGCGAAGTGACTGTCGGTCCCCCGCACTCATCCCGCGCCAGGGACGGGTCGGGGCGTGACGCATCCGACGATTTTGACAACGCTCCATGTCCAAGTCAACCGCGTTCGCAATTTCGACGGCGACGGGTCTGCGGATCGACCATCATCGACGCTGCGAGCCGCACGCCGTACGATCGCGAACGCGTCCCAAGCCTGACACGCGTGTCAGGTAGAACTTGTGAGCGAAAGGATCGCGGTGAACGACGAAGCAGGCCGCGCGACGCCCAGCCGGCGCGCAGTGGTCACCGCGATGGGACTGCTCCCCCTCGCCACGCTCGCCCCCGCGGTGCTGTCCGAGAGCCAAGCGCGCGCGGCGGCCGGCAAGGGTTACCAGCACTTCTCCAAGCACCAGGCGGCCGTCATCAAGGCCGCCTGCGCCCGCCTGGTACCCGGACCGGACGACGACCCGGTGGAGAAGCTGTACGACTCACCCGGCGCAACCGAGGCGGATGTCGTCCGCTACATCGACACGATGCTCGCCGCCTTCGACCACGACCCGCCGAAAATCTTCGCCGGTGGTCCGTGGAGCGATCGACACGGCGGCGACGCGGACCACATGAAGCACTTCGTCCCGCTCGCACCGCGGCAGCTCGAGGCCTGGCGCGCGCGCACGCACGACTTGAAGCGTCAGTACGCCGCCGCGATCAAGAAGCTCGACGCGGCGGCGAGCGGCAAGAACTTTGCTGCGGCGTCGCACTCCGAACAGGACAGCATTCTCACGAAGCTGGACGACGAGCGTTCGCTGATCTTCGGCCACACGATCGAGGGCATGTACTCGGTTCCGGAGTACGGCGGCAACCGCCACCAGGTCGGCTGGAAGTCGATCGGCTGGCCAGGTGACGTGCAGCCGCGCGGCTTCTCCCCCAAGCAGGTCGAGGACTCAGACGGCCCCGACGTCCTTCTCGCGAATGGCGTGGTGGACGCCGTGCTCAACCTGTTCCCTCTGATCGGCGGCAACGCGATGCGGAAGGCCCGCCACCATGGCTGACCGCGCGATCGTGGTCGGGAGCGGCGCGGGGGCAGCCGTCGCGAGCATGGTGCTGACCCACAACGGCTGGGACGTCCTCATCTTCGAGAAGGGGCCGAAGTACATCCACGGCTACGAGAAGCCCGGACCGATCCGCACCACGTTCTCCAGTGACGAGCTCAAGGCCAGCCGCAAGTTCGAGATCCCGGACCCGCTCTCCGAGCCGCGCACCTTCCGAGCCGCAGCGGGCGCCCAAGAGGAGGTCGGCGAGGTCAACCCGCTGTCGTCATGCGTAGGCGGTGGCACCGTGCACTGGGACGCCAAGACCCCACGGTTCTGGGACATCGACTTCAAGAAGAAGTCCATGCTCGGCCCCTATCCGGACACGGACGTCGAGGACTGGCCCTTCGAGTACGCCGATATCGCGCCGCACTACAAGACCATCGAACGGCTGATGGGGGTGGCCGGCGCGCAGTCGGCCATCCCGCACTCACCCGTGCTGAAGCACGCGCCTGGCGAGCGCGGCTTCGTCATGCCACCAGGGCCGCAGCAACTCGCATCGACGACCGTGGCCGGCGGCTGCACCGCACTCGGCCTGCATCCCTACGCCTTCCCGATGGCGATCAACTCGCGGGTCCACGACGGCCGGCCACCGTGCAACAACTGCGGGCAGTGCAGCAGCTACGGGTGTCCGATCGGCGCGCGCATCGGCGCGCTCGCCGTCATGCGGCATGCGGTCAACACCGGCCGGGTCGAGATCCGCGACGAGACGATCGTCGACCGGGTCGTGCACAACGGCAAACGAGCCACGGGCGTGCACTGGA
Source organism: Frankiaceae bacterium (assembly GCA_019239875.1). Classification (GTDB taxonomy): domain Bacteria; phylum Actinomycetota; class Actinomycetes; order JAFAQI01; family JAFAQI01; genus JAFAZI01. Next base: position 12,168 of record JAFAZI010000059.1, on the reverse strand, counting down.
TCGACAAGCACGGCAAGCATGGCCACTCGAGTGCGAAGCTCCTCGTACTCGCCGCATCGGCGATCGAGACCTCGCGGCTCGCTCACCTGTCAAACTTCCCGGACCCGCATGACCGCATCGGGCGCGACCTGATGTTCCACAACTTCATGGACGGGTTCGGCATCTTCCTCGACCAACGGATGCATGCCTACCGCGGGCGCTCGACCACACAGTGCTGCGAGGACTTCGCCGATCCCGACTTCCCCGGCTCCCGAGCCTTCGCGAAATCGATGGGCCTGCCATACATCCGCGGCGGGATCATGGAGCTCGGCGGCAGCCAGGAGCCGATCGCCGAGGGCAACATCTACACCTACATCCTCGGCATCCTTCGAGCCTTCGATCCGCTCAACTTCGGCAAGCCGTTCGGCACCAACTTCAAGACTCTGATGCGGGCCAGCATCCTGCGGGACCGGCTCGCCGGCATCAGCCACGTCGGCGAGGACCTGCCATATGCCACCAACCGCGTCGACCTCGACCCGAAGGTGAAGGACTTCCGCGGCGTACCGGTCCCTCGCATCACGTACTCGATGGGTGCGCACGAGCAGGCCGCCATCGAGTTCTTCATCCCGCACATGACCGCGATCCTCAAGGCCGCGGGCGCGAGCATGGCGGCTGCGGTGCCCGAGTCGGTCAGCGACGGGCTGACCGGTACGGCGATCCCCCATGGCGCGCACGTGATGGGCGGGATGCGGATGGGTCACAACCCCAAGACCTCCGTCACCGACGGCACCGGGATGGTGCACGGCATGGAGAACGTGTTCGTGGCGGACGGCTCGGTGTTCCCCAGCAGCGGTGCCCAGAACCCGACGCTGACGATCATGGCAACGGCACTGCGTAATGCCACGAAGCTATTCGGTGACGGGCACAAGCATGTGGGCCAGAACCACGCCCACCACCACGGCCACTCGGGCCACAGCGGCGATCGCGGCCCGCTCCCGAGCACGGGCAGCGACCCGACCTTGCCGTTGATCGCGACGGCGACCCTCACGGCCGGGCTCGCGGCAGCACGCCTCGCCCGACATGATGGCGACAACGACTCCGGAGAGGACCGCTGAGTTGCGTGGCTTGATCTACGGCGTGAAGGCCGATCCCTGGCCCTACCTGGCCGACGACGCGCCGGAGGCGCTGAAACGATTCGCGTCGATGCCGATGATGGCGCTCCGCGACATCCCGGATCCGGTCCTTCCGGCGGACGACTGGGTGGTCATCAAGGCGGCGCTGTGCGGCATCTGCGGGTCCGACTCCAAGCAGGTGTTCCTCGAAGGCGACGGCGACTCGCCGATGACGGCGCTGATCAGCTTCCCGCAGGTGCTCGGACACGAAGTGGTCGGCGAGATCGTGGAGGCAGGCGCCGACTCCGGCCGGCGGGTCGGGGAGCGGGTCGTGCTCAACCCGTGGCTGTCCTGCGGCCCGCGAGGGATCTCGCCGCTGTGCCCGGCGTGCAAGGCAGGCGAGTTCAACCTCTGCCATCACTTCACCGAGGGCCATCTGGCGCCCGGCATCCACACCGGCAACTCGGAGACCGCGACCGGCGGGTTCGCCGAGCTCGTGCCCGCTCACACCTCGATGGCGATCCCGTGCCCGGACGAGGTCGACGACGAGACGGCCGTTCTCGCTGACCCGTTCTCCGTCGCCCTCCACTCGGTGCTTCGCAACCCGCCGCCGCCCGGCGGCAAGGTCGCGGTCTACGGCATCGGTGCCCTCGGCCTCTCGACCTGCGCAATTCTCGAGAAGCTCCATCCCGACGTGGAGATCGCTGCGATTGTCCGGTTCCCCCATCAAGGCGAAGCGGCGGCCGTTCACGGCGCGAAGGTCTTTGCCAGCGAACCGACCGTCGATCTGATTCACGCGCTCGGCGAGTGGACCGAGGCGACGGTGCACGTGCCGTGGGACGGGTTGCCGATGGCCTTCCCCAAGGGTGTCGATGTCGTCTACGACACGGTCGGTACGGCGGAGACGCTCGAGGTGTCGGTCAGAGTCCTCCGGGCGCGGGGCAAACTCGTCATCACCGGCGTGAGCCAGCCGACCCGGTTCGAGTGGAGCCCGTGGTACTTCAAGGAGCTGTCCCTCATCGGGTCGAACGCGTTCGGCGTCGAGGAGGTCGGCGGCATCCGGCAGCACGCGATCTCGCACTACCTGGACTGGGCAGCGAGCGGCACGATCGACGTCCGCCACATGCTCACGCATCGCTTCGGCCTGGACGACTGGCACTCCGCGTTCGAGACGATCGCGCGGCAGGAGACCAGCGGGAGCATCAAGGTCGCGTTCGACCACAGATGACGACGGACATCGCCCGGACGCGGGCCGCAGTGATCGGGGGTCCGGGCGTCCTGTCCATCGAGGACCTCGAGATCCCTCCGCCGGCCCGGGGCGAAGCGCTCGTCCGGATCGAGTACTGCGGCATCTGCGGGACCGATCTGCACGCAGTGCTCGAGGGCTGGGCGCCGGTCGGCACTGTTCCCGGCCACGAGTGGTCGGGCACGGTGGTCGCGGTCGGCCCGGGCGTCGACGCCGTCACGACGGGCGACCTCGTCGTCGGCGGACCGTCGACGTGCGGTGAGTGCGAGTGGTGCACGAGCGGCCACCGATCGCTGTGCGTGACCGATCCCCTCCGCCACGGTGACTACCCGCATCGCGGCGCCTTCGCGGAGCTGCACCTCGCGCGGGCGGCGGCACTTCATCGGGTGCCACCCGGCATGCCGGCCCGGACCGCCGCGCTTGCCGAGCCGTTGGCCGTCGCGCTGCACGGACTCACCCTTGCCGACCTTCCGCCCGAGCCGTCCGCGATCCGAGTCCTCGTCACCGGTGGTGGGCCACTCGGCCTGCTGGTGGTGGCGGCGCTCGCCGCGCGCGGCGTCGGGCACATCGTCGTCTCGGAGCCAGCCGAAGGCCGGCGCCGGCAAGCGCTGGCGGTCGGCGCCACGGCTGCGGTCGCACCGGATGGGCTCCCTGCGGCACCTGCGATGCCGACGGAGTGTCTGCCGGACGGGTTCGACGTCTGCGTGGAGACATCCGGTCGCGCCGAAGCGATCAGTGGCGGCCTCGACCTCCTCCGACCGACCGGCCGGCTCGTCCTGCTCGGCACCAGCGCGATGGCAGTGACGCTGAACCCGCTGCGAATCCTGCTGAACGAGCTCGTGGTGACCGGCGGGTACTGCTACGACGATGACGGGATCGCCGCCGCCCTGGACCTGCTCGCAACCGGGACCCTTCCGATCGAGCGGCTGGCAGCTCGAGAGGACACGGGCCTCGACGACCTGCTGCAGACCATGAAACGCCTGTCATCCGGTGAACTCTCGACGAAAGCGCTGGTGCGGCCATGACCGACAAGCCCCGGTTCAACCATGTTGCGATGACGGTTCCCGCCGACCTGCTCGACGAGGCTGGCCGCGCGGCGATCCTCGAGTTCTACGGCGACGTCTTCGGCTGGCAGGAGATGCCGACGATGACGGTCGATCGGCAACGGCTCGTTCTCATGGCGTATGAGTTCGGGCAGTTCGTGTTCCTCGAGGCCGACGAGCACCCCATGCAGACGACCTTCATGGATCACTACGGGATGGCCGTGGCCGACCGGCAGGAGCTCGCGGGAATGCTCGAGCGGGCCCGCGCCTGGGAAGGCCGCGATGAGCGGGTGCTCGTCAAGGACAACGAGGTCGAGGACTTCGGCGTACTCGAGCTGTCTTCGTTCTACGTGAACTTCCTGCTGCCCCTCACCATCGAGGTGCAGCACTTCGATTGGAAACAGACCGGCTGACGCCGAGCCGGGCGGAATGGGCCGTGGAGGGGTCGCCAAGCGCCCGCTTCGCGCGGCTCGGCGATCGAGCCACACCGATGGGCCACGCGCACCGTAGTCGTACACCGATGGGCCATGCACACCCGCAGCCGTACACCGATGGGCCATGCGCACCCCTAGCCGCGCACCGATGGGCCACGCGCACCCCTAGCCGCGCACCGATGGGCCATGCGCACGCCGAGCCGGGCGGAATGGGCCGTGGAGGGGTCGCCAAGCGCCCGCTTCGCGCGGCTCGGCGATCGAGCCACACCGATGGGCCACGCGCACCGTAGTCGCGCACCGATGGGCCACGCGCACCCGTAGTCGCGCACCGATGGGCCATGCGCACGCCGAGCCGGGCGGAATGGGCCGTCGAGACGCCGCCAAGCGCCCGCTTCGCGCGGCTCGGCGATCGAGTGACACCGATGGGCCATGCGCACCCCGAGCCCCGCGCCGATGGGCCACGCGCACCCCTAGCCGCGCACCGATGGGCCATGCGGACGCCGAGCCGGGCGGAATGGGCCGTCGAGACGCCGCCCAGCGCCCGCTTCGCGCGCCTCGGCGATCGAGCCACACCGCCAGCGGCGCGGGGTGCCTGGAACTACTTGCCGAGGTGGGCGGCGAGGCGATATGCCTGCACACCGGAGACGGGCGACAGGGGTGACTCGCCGATCGTGTCCTTGAGGGCGTTCTCGAGCTGGTCGCTCACCGCTTTGTACTCCAGGTCCGTCTCCCGCGTGCCGGTCCCGACGTACAGCGAGTCACCTGCGACGACGGCGGTCGACGACGGCGGCCCGAGCACTGGCAGGACGGCCAGCGGCGCCCCGGTCTTGGCGTTGAGCGCCACCACGTCCGACTGCACGGTGAGTGTCGTGAACGAGACGCCGTTCACCACCGAGGTGGCACCGTACGTCGGCGCACCGAGCTGGTAGACCCAGTTGAGCTTTCCGGTCCGCGGGTTCATCGACCGAACGTCCCAGAGTGCCTTCGAGACATCCGTGACGCCCCGCGGAAGCGGGATCGCGGTGCCGCCGATCACTGCCTTGTCCCGACCTCTGGTGATCGCGCTGCTGCCGATGAACCCACCGACCGCAAAGCCGTTCTGCGCATAGCCATCGGTCCCGGCATCGGCGGTCGACACCTTTCGCCCGTCCCGCTCCCGGCGAACGTAGTACTTCGCGCTCTTGCTGCCGTCGCCGACGACCGCCCGGCCCGCCAGCCGGAAGACGTTCGCCGACGCGCCGAAGTCCGCATCGCGCTCGGCCTCCGGGATCCGCTGCGCCTTGGGAAGGCTTGCCGCCGGCCGGAACGACCACCGCCGCTTGCCGGTTCGGGTGCGCAGGGCGACGAGTTCCTCGGAGTAGTTCAGATGACGGCGGTAGGCCTGCGCCGGGTTGTCACAGTTCGCCGTGCCGAACACGACGACATGGTGGGCCGGATCGATCGCGGGTGACGACCAGATTCCGCCACACCCGACGCCGTGGCCCGAGCCGTGCGTGAGACCTGGCCGGCCGCGGTAGACCCGGTCTGTCTCGACGTCGTACTTCCACCTCGGACGCAGTTGCCAGCCGTGGTGCCGGCGCAGCGTCAGCGCGACGAGACCGGTCCGGCCGAGCTTGGAGTCGTCGTGGATGTCCATCCCGATGAAGATGTGCCGGCGACCATGCCGAGCCGGAAGGACCGCGGGCGAGGACTCGACCTCGACCACTCGATCGCCGGCGCCGCGTCGATCGGCCTTGGTCCGCGGGTCGAGGTTGATGGTGGCGAGCTTGCGACCGTTCGTGGCATTGAGGGCCCAGACGTTGGAGCTCCCGCCGAACAGCACCACTCGCCGGCGATGTCTGCCGCGACCGGCGTGTCCCACCCAGGCGGTCGACACGATCCGGCCGAAGGCGTTCGCGGCGTGCGGCTTGATGTGGAAGCTCCACCGGAGCTTGCCGGTCTTCGCGTTGATCGCATAGAACGTGCCGTCCCACGACCCGACGTACGCCGTCCGGTGCGACACGGCAACCGACGCGGTGATCGAGTCCTTCGTGTGGAAGAACCAGGCCGGCGCAAGCGTCGCGACGTTCGAGGTCGTGATGGAGGAGCAGCCGGGGCGGACGTCGAACGAATGTCGTACGTCGTAGCCGTACATCCGCCAGTTCGCACCACCGTGACAGCGGGCGTGGTGAGCGGCGGCCGACGGTGACACGAGTGTCAGGGGGATGACCGTGGCAACCGCGAGAACGGCCATCACACGCCGCACTGGCTCAACCTCCGCTGCTTTTTCCTGACACGCATGTCATAGTTTTTCAGAACATTTCGATCACCGATAGGGAGGTTGCGCCGTGTCGTCCCAGAGCACACGACGGACGTCGACCGTCATCGCAGGCATGGCAGGCGTGACGGTGGCGGTGGCAAGTGCGGGCGCGGCGTTCGCGATCAGCGGCGGCGGCTACACGTCACGCAACCAGGGCTGCCACCACGGTGACGACTCGTGGAACAAGGAACACAAGGCTCAACCCGCCCATTGCCACGACATGCAGGTCGTCGTGAAGGACCACAGCGGTCACACCTATCTGGTCACCGGCACCCGGACCACCAGGGAGGGCGAGAACGTGCACGCCGTCGATCTGACGGTCAGTCCCGACGGCTCGGCGCACACCCGAAAGGGCGCAACCGGTACCGCCGTGTCGTTGCACGGTGACACCAAGTGGCAGCCGATTCCCGAGGACCAGTGCGGCACGTTCGACATCCTGGTCTACCCCCTCGCCCTTGCGACGGGTGGCGCGTGCAAGCTCGACCCGACGAAGTGGAGCCTCCCGGCCGGCGCGCCCGGCCTGCGCCATAAGGTCAAGGTCGGCAAGAACGTCGCGGTCGCGCCGGACCCGACCGGTACCACCGTGTATTTCGGCGCCGACGACGGCCTGGACTCCGGCGAGCACGACGAGCCGGACGGCAAGCACGGCACCAAGCACGAGCAGAACGGGCCATCCGACGGCGGTGCGATCGTCGTGAACTGGCACCCGACGAAGGTCGCGACCTGGCTGCCGCGGACGCTGGCCGGTGTGGAGCACGGCAAGGTGCACAAGCTGGCGACCAACCCGATCCCGGTCGTGTCCGCAGGATTCGGCGCCTGCGCCGACGGCATCTGCTTCGCCTCGGTCTCCAAGCGGACAACGGCGTACAAGGGCGGCGGGAAGACCGGCAAGAAGCGCCGCGACGCCTATGACTACTCCGGCAAGACCTTCGACCCGTACGACTGCACCGGCGCGTCGAAGAAGGGCGAGAAGAGCTGCCGCGACAAGTCGCACAAGACCGAGAACGACTACTGGCGCGAAGAGGCGAAGCACGTGGACCTCGAGCCGGGTATCCAGATCTACGAGGACCCGGACGCGAACGGCTCCCCGGCGGCTCCGATGTACCCGCTGCCGGCCCTCTACGCCGGCACCTGCGGCGTCACCGCTGGTGGCGGCGACGTCAAAGCCCCAGCCTCGCCGCTGACCAACAAGAGCGGCCAGCTGTCGGTCAAACCCACCAACTGCTGACATAGGGGGCACCCTTTACGCTCAACGCCATGCCGAGCCAGCCCGCAACCGCGCTCGGCGGCGCGCCGGCCCAGGAGCGGGCACTGCGGCCGCAGGGTCGCAAGACGATGCAGCGACTGCTCGATGCCGGGCGCACCGTGTTCGAGTCGCAGGGCTTCCACGCGGCGCGGGTGGATGACATCGTCAAGACCGCGAAGACCTCCCACGGCACGTTCTACCTGTACTTCGCCAACAAGGAAGACCTCTTCACGGCACTCGCGTACGACGCGATGGCACAGATGGAGATGCTTGGCGCGAGCCTCGGGCCGATCACCCCGGACGAGGTCGGGCGGAACGCCCTACGAACGTGGGTCGCCGACTTCGTCGACATCTACGCCGCGCATGGCACAGTCATCCGCGCCTGGACGGATCGAGAGTTCGCCTCGCGCGACCTCGGCCAGCGCGCCCAGGCATCACTCATGGCGCTGTCGGGCGCACTGAGCCGACGGATCGACGAAGCCCGGAAGGTCGGTGCCACGTCAGCGGAGATCGAAGGCGTGGCGTGCCTGTCGATGCTCGAGCGGTTCAACTACTTCCAGCAGTCCCACCAGATCGACTTCGACCACGACGCCGCGATCGACGTCCTGACCCGCGCGGTCTTCGAGGGGTTCTTCATGCCGTCGAAGCCGTCGCCGGCCGTCCGGCGGGCTCGGATCAGACGCGGTGCAGGATCGTCGACACCTGCCTGAGGACGAGCTCGCCCCGCTGGTTGGTGTAGTCCTGCTCGCTGACGACGAAGGTCATCGTCTTCTCGCCGCTCACCTTCGTGTAGATGTCACTGATCCGTCCGGTCATGGTGAGCACGTCGCCCGCGACCACCGGCCCGAAGTACAGGAACTCCTGCTCGCCGTGCAGGATCAGGCCGCCGGTGCTCATCAGCGCACCGAAGATCTCCGCCATCGGTCCGAGCGCGTCCCAGCCGTCCGGCTGCTGCTCCCGAAACCGGCCGAAGTTGCCCATGGCGAAAGGAAACGTGGGCGGGATCGGCGGTGCGGCGAAACCGGCTTCCTTCGCCGCTTCCGCTGACTGGTAGGCGGGATTGGAGTCCTTGACCGCTTCCGCGAAGACCGCGAGCGGGCCGCGTTCGATCGTGACGACGGCGCCCGGCAGCTCCGTCCCGATGAACTTGCTCGCGTCGAAATCGCTCATGACGCACGCACCGGGAGGGCAGCGGTCGCCTCACCGACAACGACCGCGACGCCGTCCTGATTGGTGAGCTGGCAGTCGAGGTCGACGAGGTGCTTCCCGTCCTCCTCGCGCGTTCCCGTGACGGTGACGGCGGTGGTCAGGACGTCGCCCGGCCAGGTCTGCTTCGCGAACCGGACCTTGTAGCGGGTCAGACTCCCGAGGCCGACGTAGTCGGTCAGCGCGGTCGCCACGAGGCCGGCGGAGTACATGCCGTGACCGAAGACGCTGGGCAGACCTGCGGCGGTGGCCTGGACGTCGTCGTGATGCATCGGGTTGAAGTCCCCGGAGGCCCCGGCGTACTTCACCAGGTCGGTCCGGGTCAGGGTGTAGGACTTCGACGGGGCGGCGTCGCCGACCGAGACGTCGTCGAAGTAGACCGTGCTGTCAGCCACTGGGGATGCTCCTTGTGGATCACTGAGGTCGTTGCGCCAGAATGGGCGCATGACCGAGTCTGACACAGACGTCACATACGAGGTGCATGGTCCTGAGCGCCACGATGTGCCGGCTGCCGGCCGCAGCGGCTTCGTCGTGATCGACGATCGACAGGTCCATTACCTCGAGTGGGGTGCCGCCGGCGCCCCCGCCGTGATCGCACTCCACGGCGGCGGTCAGACGGCGTACATGTTCGAGGAGATCGGCCGCGAGCTCCGCTCCACCCACCATGTGATCGCGCCGGACCTGCCTGGCCACGGCGAGTCCGAGGCGCTGTCCCACGACCCGCGAGACTTCAGTCGCCAGACCCTGGCCGCCACCCTCCCCGGGCTGCTGGCAGAGTTCGGCATCGAACACGCGTCGTTCATCGGAGCGTCCCTCGGCGGCATCCTCTCCCTCACCCTCGCTGCCGCCGACCCCGCGAAGGTCAACGCGATCGCCTTGATCGATGTCGGTCATCGGCTGGAGGAGGCGGGAGTACGCCGCATCGTCGAGTTCATGGGCAAGCACGAGTCGTTCGGCTCGCTGGCGGAGGCGGCCGAAGCCGTCGCCGAGTTCAACCCGGATCGCCCCAAAGCAGATCCCGAACGGCTGCGCCGCAACCTTCGGCAGCGCCCGGACGGCCGGTGGACGTGGAAGCACAATCTTGGTGCCGTCAGCGCCGAGCGGATCAAAGAGGTCAAGTGGGAGGACGACATCCTCGCAGGACTCGGCGACGACGCGGCGAAGATTACGGTGCCGGTCTTGGTGCTCCGCGGCCAGAAGAGCGACGTCCTTTCCAGCGACGGCGCCGAGGAGGTCGCCGCGCTGCTTCCGAACGGCCGGTTGGTCGAGGTCCACAATGCTGGACACCTCGCCGCCGGTGACAACCCAGAGTCGACGGTGAGCTTGATCCGCGGCTTCCTCAATGAGATCGAAGGGAACAACTGATGGGTCTGCTCGACGGCAAGGTCGCGATCGTCACAGGTGCCGGACGCGGCCTCGGCGAACAGCATGCGCTGCTCCTCGCATCCGAAGGCGCGCAGGTCGTGGTCAACGACCTCGGCGGTGAGTGGGACGGGCAGGGCTCGGACGACCGGCCCGCGCAGCAGGTCGTCGAGAAGATCGAGGCAGCTGGCGGAGCCGCGGTGGCGAACTACGACAGCTGCTCGAACTGGAAGGCTGCCGAGGGACTCGTGCAGCAGGCGATCGACACCTACGGCGGCCTCGACATCGTCGTGAACAACGCCGGGATCCTGCGCGACAAGATGAGCTACAACATGGACGAGTCCGACTGGGACTCGGTCATCGACGTGCACCTCAAAGGGCACTTCGCGATGACCCACTTCGCCGGCAAGTACTGGCGGGCGAAGGCGAAAGCCGGCGACGAGGTCTACGGCCGGATCATCAACACGTCCAGTGAGTCTGGCCTGTTCGGCAACGCCGGCCAAGCGAACTACGCCGCCGCCAAGTCCGGCATCGTCGCGCTGACGATCGTCACGGCGCGCGAGCTCGCCAAGATCGGCGTGACCGCCAATGCGATCGCGCCGCGTGCCCGCACCCGGATGACCGAGCAGACGTTCGGCGAGTTCGGCAAGCAGGAGGAAGGCAAGTTCGACGCGTTCGCCGCCGAGAACGTCGCCCCCGTCATCGGCTGGCTCGCCTCGCCCGCCGCGCAGGATGTCACCGGGCAGGTGTTCATCGTGTGGGGTGCGGAGGTGCAGGTCTGCAAGATCTGGACGCTCGGCGGGGTGGTGAACGCCGGCGACAAGGCGTGGACCGTCGACGGTCTGATCGAGGCCCAGGGCGAGCTGTTCAAGAACCACCCGTCAGGTCTGCCGCCGTTCCTGCTGGAGTCCACTTCGTGACCCTGATCCCGGACCAGCTCCGCTGGGCTGCCGATCACTTTCCCGACCAGACCGGCTTCGAGGTCGCCGGTGTCGGCGCCCTCACCCTCGGGCGGTGGCACTCGACCTCCTCGCAGGTCGCGCGCGGCCTGGTCGCGCGCGGCGTGCAGCCAGGCGACCGGGTCGCAATGGTGCTTCACCCCCGCGACGGCCTGACGTTTGTGTGCGCCTACGCCGCGATTCACAAGGCGGGAGGTGTCGCCGTACCGGTGAACATCCGGCAGTCGGCGGCACAGGTGCGGACGATCCTCAGCCACTGCGACCCGGCGGTGGTGATCGTCAGCGAGGACCTCGTCGATCTCCTCGCAGATGAGACGGCCGCCTCGGCCGTCGTCGTGTCGTCCGCGTCCGGCGACACTGGGTTGGACGAGCTGTACGATGCGGATGACAGCGACCTCCAGGTGCCGCGCGACGACGACGATCTCGCCGAGATCCTGTACACCTCTGGCACGACGAGCGCACCGAAGGGTGTCGCCGTCCGTCATACCAACTCGGCGCTGTTCCTGACTGCCAAGCCGGAGTGGTCGGGCCGACCGTGGATCCACGCAAGTCCGTTGTTCACGTTCTCGGGGCTCACGTTCGTGTACCAACCCATGCGCATGGGCATGTCGACTCTCTACCAGCCCAAGTTCGACGCCAAGGAGTGGCTGCGGCTCACCGAGACCGAGAAACCACGAGCCTGTTTCCTGGTACCGGCCATGGTGGAGCTGCTGCTGGCAGAGCCTGCGACCTTCACGACCGACTGGTCGTCGTACGAGATCGTGTCGATCGGCTCGGCGCCGATCGCGCCGTCGACGCTGGTCAGGTTCGCCCAGCTGGTGCCGGAAGCGCTGGTCACCAACTCCTACTCCATGACCGAGGCCGGCACGGCGTACTTCATGATGCCGAAGGGCGAGCTCGTCAACCGGCCCGGCTCGGTGGGCAAGGCGGTGCCGCCGGCGGAGGTCCGGATCCTCGACGACGAGGGCCACGCGGTGGGGACCGACGAGATCGGCAACATCCAGGTGAAGCCCGCGGGCCGGATGCGTGAGTACTACAACGCGCCACCCGAGGCCGAAGGAATCTTCAACCCTGACGGGTGGCTGCGAACCGGAGACCTCGGCAAGTTCGACGCCGACGGCTTCCTCTACATCGTCGGGCGCGCGAAGGACGTGATCATCCGCGGTGGGCTCAACGTCTACTCCGCCGACATCGAAGCTGTGCTCTACCAACATCCCGACGTACGGGAGGCGGTCGTCGTCGGTGTCGAGCACAAGGTGCTCGGTGAAGACGTTGTGGCTTT
>JAFAZI010000039.1 GCA_019239875.1 Frankiaceae bacterium | reverse complement strand
GCACCGGATAACGCTGCATGATCCGGATCAGCTCTTTGGTGAAGTCGAAGAGCTCCTGGGCCGGCTCGTCGATCTCCCAGTTGAGCCAGCTGATCTCGTTGTCCTGGCAGTACGCGTTGTTGTTCCCGTGCTGCGTTCGGCCGATCTCGTCGCCGCCGAGAATCATGCGAACGCCTTGGGAGAACATCAAAGTGGCGAGCATGTTGCGCTTCATGCGCTCGCGCAGCGCCTTGATGCTCTCGGCCTCGGTCTCCCCCTCGACTCCCCAGTTACAGCTGTTGTTGTCCGACGTCCCGTCCTGGTTGTCCTCGCCATTGGCCTCGTTGTGCCGCTGCTCGAACGTCACGAGGTCGGTCAAGGTGAACCCGTCATGGCAGGTCACGAAGTTGACGCTGGCGTATGTCGTACGGCGAGACGGCGCGAAGATGTCGCTCGACCCGGACAGCCGGGACGCCACCTCCGGCACCATGCCGCGATCGCCCCGCCAGAACTTCCGGATGCTGTCGCGGTAGGCGCCGTTCCACTCCGACCAGCCCTGGGGGAACCGACCGAGCTGGTAGCCATCCGGGCCGACGTCCCAGGGCTCGGCGATCAGCTTCACCGTCGACAGCACCGGGTCCTGCTGCACGACCTCGAAGAAGGCGCTGCGCCGGCCCGTGTCCTCCTCGGGCCCGCGGGTCAACACTGGTGCAAGATCGAATCGGAAGCCGTCGACGTGCATGTCGGTGACCCAGTAACGCAGGCTGTCCATGATCAGGCCGACCGACCGCGGATGGACGATGTTGAGGCTGTTCCCGGTACCCGTGTAGTCGTAGTTGAACCGGGGATTCTCGGGATTCAGCCGGTAGTAGGCGACATTGTCGATGCCACGCAGCGACAGCGTCGGCCCCAGGTGACTGCCCTCAGCCGTGTGGTTGTAGACGACGTCGAGAATCACCTCGAGACCGGCACGATGCAGGGTCTTGACCATCGACTTGAACTCGTTCACCTGGTCGCCACGGCCACCGCTGGCATAACCGACGTGCGGGGCGAGGAAGCCGACCGAGTTGTAGCCCCAGTAGTTGGTGAGTCCCTTGTTGATCAGGTCTCGCTCCGGCAGGAACTGGTGCACCGGGAGCAGCTCGACCGCCGTGACACCGAGGTTGGTGAGGTGGTCGACGACTGGGTCGGAGGACAGGCCGAGATAGGTGCCGCGCAGTTCCTCCGGAACGAGCGGGTGTCGCATCGTCATGCCGCGGACGTGGCACTCGTAGATGACGGTGCGGTTCCACGGAACCTGCGGTGCCCGGTCGTCTCCCCAGGTGAACGCAGGGTCCACCACCACGCACTTCGGCATCGCGCCGGCAGAGTCGCGGTCGTCGCGGGACAGGTCGCCGTCCGGGTGTCCAATCGTGTAGCCGAAGAGGTCGTCGCTCCACGTGATGTTCTCGCTGACGGCTTTGGCGTACGGGTCGATGAGCAGCTTCGCCGGGTTGAACCGGTGACCTTGCTCCGGTTCGTATGGGCCGTGGACCCGGTAGCCGTACAGCTGGCCGGGGCGGACGTCAGGAAGGTAGACGTGCCAGACGTCGTCGATGGACTCCGGCATCGAGATCGTGGCGGCGGCCTCCCCGTCGGTTGGCTCGTCGAACAAGCAGAGCTCGACGCCCGTGGCATGTTCGGAGAACAAAGCGAAGTTCACGCCTTCGCCGTCCCAGGTGGCTCCGAGGGGGTACGGCGCCCCCGGCCAGACCCGCATCATCACGATTCGTTTCCGTTCATCCAGAGCCGATACCCATTCCGGGCGACCGTGACCCGCTCGATCGGCTCCGGCAGATCAACGGTCGCGTCCGTCTGCCCGAGGTTGAAGATCATGGTCAGGCGATCGGCGCCTCGACTGCGCTCGACGATCAGGACGTCCTCGATCATCGAGGCGTTCGTCGTTGCGTCGGGATCGCGGATGAGCGGGAGCGTTGCCCGCTTCGCGATCAACTCGCGGTAGGCGGTGAGGATCGTCGCGCCTGCCCCGCTCTCGCGCCGGCTCCAGTCGAGCTGGGCCGCCTCGAAGGTGGCGGGATCGCCGGGATCCAGCTCGTCGTCACCCCGGCCGAACTCTTCGGCGCGACCTCGCCGGACCGCCGCCAACAGCTCGGCGTCCGAGTGATCGACGAAGTACGGGAACGGTGCAGTCTCGCCGTACTCCTCCCCCATGAAGAGCAACGGGACTTGGGGCGAGAGCAGCAGCAACGCTGCGGCGAGCATCGCACGCTCAGTGCCGACGATCTCACTCAGCCGTTCGGCGCCGGCTCGGTTGCCCACCTGGTCGTGGTTCTGCGTGAACCCGACGAATCGACTGGTCGGGAGGTGGCCAGACGGAGCACCATGACGCCGGCCACGGAACGCCGAATGCTCGCCCTGGTAGGCGAACCCCTCGCGGTACGCGCGGGCGAGCAGGTCAGGGGAGACGAAGTCCTGGTAGTAGCCGTCTCGCTCACCGGTCAGGGTGGCGTGAACGGCATGGTGGAAGTCGTCGTTCCACTGCGCATCGAAGCCCTGGCCATTGGCTTCTCGTTCGGTGATCACGAGCGGATTGTTGTCGGCACTCTCGGCGACGAGCTGCAGCGGCCGGCCGGTCGCGGCCGCTAGTTCCGCAACCTGTGCGGTCAATTCGGTGAGGAACGGCGACGCCGTTGGGTCGACGATGCCGTGCACCGCGTCGAGTCGTAGGCCGTCGGCATGGAAGTCTCGAAGCCACATCAACGCGTTCTCGGTGAAGTACCGGCGGACCTCGTCGGAGCCCGCGTCCGCGAAGTTCATCGCCGCACCCCACGGTGTCGAGTACATCTCCGTGAAGTACGGCGCGTACTCGCTGTGCACCGTGCCTTCCGGACCGAGGTGGTTGTAGACGACGTCGAGCATCACGGCCAGTCCTCGGGCGTGACAGGCGTCAACGAATCGTTGGAAACCCTCGGGCCCCCCGTACCCCTCATGGACCGCGAACGGGAAGGCGCCGTCGTACCCCCAGTTGCGAGACCCCGGGAAGGCCGCGATCGGCAGTGGTTCGACAGTGGTGACCCCTAGCGCGCGGAGATCGTCGAGTCGCTCGATCGCCGCGTCGAACGTGCCGGCTTCGGTGAATGTCCCGACGTGCAGCTCGTAGATGATCGATCTGTCGAGGTCGGGTGCCCGGAAGCCGTCATCGGTCCAGACGAAGTCGGCCGGGTCGAACGCCGCCGACGGCCCGTGAACCCCGCTCGGCTGCCGGCGGGACGCTGGATCCGGCAGCGCCTGACCATCCGGCAGCACGAACCGGTACGTCGTCCCGGCCGCCAACTCGACCACGGCACCGAAGTACCCCCGCCCGAGCGCGTCGAGGGCGACGTCTCGCTCGCCACCGTCCTCGATCAGCCGCAGCGCCAGCGCGTCACACCGGGGCGCCCACGCGAGCGCAGACCAGCTGGATCGATCGAGCCTCGAAACTCCGAGCGGGTGTGCCAGTGATGTCTCGGTCAACGCTCGGCCTGCAGGATCAGGCAGGAAAGCGGCGGAAGCGTCAGCGAGACCCGGTGCGAGAACTCACCCCAGGGCTCAGCGCTCGCCGCGACTCCACCGAGGTTGCCCATGCCGCTGCCGCCGTAGCTCTCCGCGTCGCTGTTGAGCAGCTCGATCCACTTGCCTTCGCCAGGGACGCCGATCACGTGATCGTGACGCGGCTGCGGCGTCAGGTTGAACAGGACAAGGACCGGGCTGCCGTCTCGCCCGTGCCGCAGGTAGCTCAGCGTGCTCTGCGCGGCGTCGTCGATCTGCACCCACTGGAACCCGCCTGGCTCGGTGTCCTGCTCGTGCAGTGCCGGGATCTCGCGGTAGGCGCGGTTGACGTCGGACACCCACCGCAACAGTCCTTCGTGCGGCTCGGTGTCGAGCAGGTGCCAGTCCAACGACGCCTCGTGGGCCCACTCGCGCCATTGCCCGAACTCGCCACCCATGAACAGCAGCTTCTTGCCCGGCTGGGTCCACTGATACCCGAGCAGAAGCCGCAGGTTGGCGAACCGCTGCCAGTCATCACCCGGCATCTTGCGGAGCAAGGAGCCTTTTCCGTGGGTGACCTCGTCGTGCGACAGCGGCAGGACGTAGTTCTCGCTGAATGCATAGACGCCGCGGAAGGTGAGCTGGCCGTGGTGGAACTGCCGATGGATCGGCTCCCGTTGCAGGTACTCCAGCGTGTCGTGCATCCAGCCCATGTCCCACTTCAGTCCGAAGCCCAGACCGCCGAGATCGACCGGACGGGAGACGCCGGGCCAGGCTGTCGACTCCTCGGCGATGGTCTGGACGTCAGGGTGATCGGCGTAGATGCCTGCGTTCAGCGTCTGGAGGAACGCCACCGCCTCGAGATGTTCGCGGCCCCCGTGCTCGTTCGGCTCCCACTCACCCTCTCGGCGTGAGTAGTCGCGATAGAGCATCGAGGCGACGGCATCAACCCGAAGGGCGTCCGCGTGGTAGACGGACAGCCAATGCTCGGCCGATGACGCGAGGAAGGCGCGGACCTCGGGCCGCCCGTAGTTGAAGACCAGGCTTCCCCAGTCGGGCTGGTAACCGCGGCGGGGGTCCGGATGCTCGTAGAGCGGAGTGCCGTCGAAGTTGGCGAGCGCAAAGGCATCCGTCGGGAAATGTGACGGGACCCAGTCGATGATCACCCCGATGCCCGCCTGATGCAGGGCGTCAATGAGCGCCATCAGGTCCTGCGGCGTCCCCTGTCGACTCGAGGGCGCGAAGAACGACGTGACCTGGTAACCCCACGACCCGTAGAAGGGATGCTCCATCACCGGGAGGAACTCGACATGGGTGAACCCCGAGGCCGTGACGTGATCGATCAGCAGCGGCGCCAGATCGCGGTACCCCAACGGCTCATCCGGATGATCGGGACTGCGACGCCAGGATCCGAGGTGGACCTCATAGATCGACATTGGCGCATCGAGTGACTGCCGCGCACCGCGCTCGCCCATCCACTGCTCGTCGCCCCACTCGTAGTCCAGATCCCACAGCACCGAACCGGTCAGCGACGGGCGCTCGGTGCGGACCGCGTACGGGTCAGCCTTCTCAAGGATCTGGCCGTCCTTCGTGGTGATCTGGAACTTGTAGACGTGGCCCGGCTTCGCCAGCGGATGCACGCCCTCCCAGATGCCGGAGGTGCCGCGCGGGCTGAGTTGCCCGTCCGCTCCGCTCCACTCGTTGAAATCACCGATCACGGACACGGCTTCGGCGTTCGGAGCCCACACGGCGAAGTAGTACCCGCCCCGCTTGCCCTTCCGGTGAGCGCCGAGGCGGTCACCGAGCCGTCGGTGCGTGCCTTCGTTGAACAGGTAGATGTCGTCGTCGCTCAACAAGGTGTATGGCTTGCGCGTGGTTCGCATGCTCATGCGCGTGCTCCTTTCACGGTGGAATCCCGACGCGCCTCGTCCACCATTGACACGAGTTCTCTGACCTGGTCGTTGTTCGCGACTCGAGACAGCGGCAGCTGGAAGCGGTGCCGCCAGTTGCCTGCTTCGGGACCGGTGCCCGGTCGGTTGTCCTGCTCGGTCTCACCGATGAGGTCGCCGAGGTCGAGCATCAGGTACCGCGCCGGCCCACTGGCCAAGGAGAGCAGGCACTCTCGAAGCGCGTTCTCGGCGTCGCTGCCACCGCTGAACTCCGCCCAGAAGGTCGCGAATCGCGGCAGGTCGTGCCCACCGAGCGAGGCCAGGGACGGCCGCTTGGGCTGTGGCCGTGGATCCGAGGCGCTCGCCTCGAACTGGTAGACGAAGGTGTGCAGCATGCCGTCGCGATCCATCGCTCGGCGGATGCTCGGCGACACGGTCCCGAGATCCTCGCCAACGACGACGGTCCCGGATCGCTGGGCTTCGATCGCGATGATCGCGCGGGTCTCCTCGCTGCGGTAACGGACGTAGGCACCGCGGTCGGCCCCGGCGCCCTGTGGGATCCAGAACAGCCGCTGCAACCCGAGCACATGGTCGATGCGAATCGCCCCGGCGTGTCGCATCGCCGAGCGGTAGACCTCGATCTGATGCTGGTAACGGTCCTCCCGCATCCGCTCCGGATGTGGCGGTGGAAAGCCCCAAGCCTGCCCACCCTTGAAGAACGGGTCCGGCGGGGCGCCCACCTCCGCCGCACCGAACAGTGCAGCGTTTGCCCAGGTGTCATAGCCGTCGGGGTGTACGCCGACAGGTAGGTCGAGATAGAGACCGGAACCGTGGGAGGCAGCGCGCTCCAGCTGTTCGGTCGCGACGAACTGCGCGTATCGGTGGTAGAGCACGGCAGTGTCCCGGCCGGCCACCTGTGGGAGCTGACCGGCCGGCTCGGACCAGCCCTGCCACGGACCGAGCGCCTCATCGGTCGCTCTGAAATCGGCGTAACGGTCAAGCTCGGGATGTGTCTTGACGAACCGGTCGAACTCGTCGCGACGGTCGCTCGGCGTCGAGACGAGCGCGCGTGCGCACGCTTCGAGCACACGTCGCTTTCGGGCCATGACCGCACCGTGGTCAGTGCTCGGAAGTGCGCGCAGTCTGTCGAGCTGCGGTTGGACTGCGCCGACCTGCGCCGCGACATCCGGGTCGGCCGCGATCTCTGGGAGCGCCGCCATGTCGACGTACAACTCGTTCCAGAACAGCCGGCTCACCGGGAGGTAGGGGCTCGGATCCACCGGATCGCGAAAGAACGCGGAGTACAGCGGAAGGGTTCCAGCGAGATCGCCGTTCCACGCCTCGACGAGGTCTGCGAAATCGGCGAGGTCGCCGAAGTCGCCGACACCCCAGTCGTCCGCCGCCCGCAGCGCATACAACGGTGCGAATACCCCGAAGCGCCGAAAGTCGTGACGCGGCGGCGGTGGCGGTACGAGGAGGAGGGCGTTCGCTGGCTCTCCGAAACCCTCGAGCGTCAGTTCGTGATAGCCCGGGGGAAGTTGAAGCGGGGTGAGGTCGACGGCGAGCTCGTAAATGTCATGAGTGTTGTCGCGACCCCCGACCGTGACATCGCCCAGAGCGTGGGTGGTCGCCGTTCCGTCCTCGCGTGTGACTGTGACCCGGCCGCGGCTGATGTCCATGTTCCGGCTGAGCCGGATCGGCGAGGACAGCCCTCCGCGTGGCTCGCTGACGATCACCGGTTCCACCAGCCGGTTGGCCTGCGCGGCCGCGAGCGCCAACTCGTGGGCGACCGCCGCGCTATCCGGCACAGGATGACCGAGCGCAGCGAGCACCGCCCGGATGGTGTCCGAGCCGGCTCGCACGCGTCGCCCGTCGGCACCCGTGTAACCGAGCTGCACGCCCCGCAACTGCGCGAGTTCAGCCAGTGCCCGGTCCTTGCGGCCCGCGCTCAAGGGCGGACCTGGAGGATTTCGAGGACGCCTTGCGCGGGGACATCGATCCACGCCGGGCGGTTGTTGGCCTCGTAGCCGAGCTCGTAGATCGCCTTCTCGAGCAGGAGGAAGTCGAGCAGTCCTCGCAGCTGGTCCCGATCCGCGGGCAGGAAGTCGGCGTCGTCGACGACGCCGAGATACGCGCGCAGGAAGGCGCCGGCTACCGCGCGATACCAGAGGGTCAACAACGGATCGAGAGTCACGCGTTGCCCACCGAGGGTCAGGTCGCGGATCAGGCGACTTCCGGCAACCCGGGACGCGTAGTGGAAGGAGCGAATCATGCCGGCGACGTCGACCAGGGCTGGGCGCTTGAGCCGGCGCGCCGACAGCGGGCGGGCGGGCTCGCCTTCGAAATCGATGATCACGAAATCCTTGCCGGTCCACAGCACCTGACCGAGGTGGTAGTCGCCGTGGCAACGAACCTTCTGCGCCACGATCGGCAGCTTCATCGCAGCTTCGAGCCGTTGCTGGATGTCCGCCTCTCGGCTCAGGAGCTCGCGGAGTGCGGGCGTCGGCTCGGCGACCGATCGAGCCATTCGCATCGACTTGCGCAGGAGACTGCGGGCCCCATGGTGCAACGAGCGGCGATCGACTGCCGTGAACGGTTCTGGTGTGAACGCCGGCTCGCCGCGGTCGCTCGCAAGCGCGAGGTGCATCTCCGCGGTACGGCGGCCGAGGACCTCGGCCCACTGCAGGTGAGGACCGATCAGCGGATGGCCAGCGGCCGGCTCGAGACTTGCGACATCGAGGGGATGGTCGGGAATCGGCAGCTTCAACTCGTCTGGGTCCCGGTGGGCGATGACCTCTTCGAGCACTCGACTGACGGCGTCGAGGACGTAGTTCCACCCGTCACCCTCGTTGGCGACGAAACCCTGGGCAACGGCCACGGTTGCGCCGTTCTCGTCGCCGTTGACTCGGTACTCGAGCGAACCCGCGACCATCGGCGAATTCGGGAAGCGCACCTGCTCGGTCAGATAGCGACCGACCTCGACGTCCGGGTTCACACCTTCTTCCATCCGGCGGATGACTTTGAGGACCAGACGGTTACCGACGATGACGGAGCTGTTGCTCTGCTCGGTGGAGATCGGTACCGCCGGAGCGTCCGCGTCGAGGCCGTCTCGCAGGCCGCGGAGCGCACGCGTCGGCAGGCTCTCGAGCCGACCGTGCTTGCCTGACAGACGCCGACGGCGCGACATCACATCCAGCAGGGCGTTCGAAAAGGCGGGCGCGGTCATCGCGTCGTAGAGGACACCTTCGCGACCACCGGCCGACAGGTCGGTGATGATGCTCTCTGGCCGCCATTTGCGGATCTCGGCCGCGTCATCGCCCTCGGCGTGCGCGACGGCTAGGACGTAGCTCTCGGGGAGTCCTTGATCGAGGTTGACGTCGACCACCACGAGGTGTCCGGCAGGCGGTCCGCCGTTGTTCCCAGGCACGGGGATGACGTCGGCGATCTCCGTCGACCGGATCCGGCGCGACTTGTCGCCGAACCAGCGCCGCTCGGCCAGGTACGACGGCAGGACTCGGTTCAGCGGCGCCTTCGCGCCGCCCTTCAACGCATCACTAGCGCCGCCGCGGACCGTCAACCTGCGACTGGCATCGCCACCGGGCTCGGAGTTGTCCTCGAGAGAAAACCAGTAGAAGCCGTGACCGCCCAGCGTGACGAAGTACGGCAGGTCACCGATCTCGGGGAACTGTGTGCTGCCGAACAGCTCTACCGGTGTCATTCCGCGGTACGCCGACAGGTCGAGCTCGACCGCCTGCGTGAATCGCGACAGGTTGACGACCACCAGAATTCGCTCGTCCTCGAAGACACGAAGGAATGCCAGCACTTTGCGGTTCTCCGGCAGCAACACGTCGAGCGAGCCCCGGGAGAAGGCGTGGAACCGATTTCGGAGCGCGATCAGCCGGCGCATCCACCACAGCAACGAGCTCGGGTTCTCGTCCTGGTTCGCGACGTTGACGGCCTGCGCGTGGTACTCGGGATCGATGACAACGGGCAGGTAGAGCCGCTGCGGGTTGGCGTCCGAGAATCCGGCGTTGCGGTCGCCGTCCCACTGCATCGGGGTTCGAACGCCGTTGCGGTCGCCGAGGTAGATGTTGTCGCCCATGCCGATCTCGTCGCCGTAGTAGACGACCGGCGCGCCAGGCAGGGAGAACAGCAGCCCGTTCATCATCTCGATC
This sequence comes from Frankiaceae bacterium, assembly GCA_019239875.1. Lineage (GTDB taxonomy): Bacteria > Actinomycetota > Actinomycetes > JAFAQI01 > JAFAQI01 > JAFAZI01. Next base: position 3,706 of record JAFAZI010000039.1, on the reverse strand, counting down.
AACCGGCGGTCGTTACCGAGCAACGGCGCGAGCCGGCGTCGGATGCCGACGTTGATCCGCGCCTGCGGATCCTCCGCATACACGCGATACATGTAGTCGCGTTCCTCATCGGTCACCATCTCGAGCGTCAGCTCGTCGTGGTTGCGGAGAAACATGCCCCATTGACAGTTGCTCGGGATCGGCGGCGTCTCGGTGAGGATGTCGACGATCGGGAAACGGTCCTCCTGACGCGCGGCCATGAAGATCCGCGGCATGACCGGGAAGTGGAAAGCCATGTGACACTCGTCGCCGTCACCTAGGTAGGCCACGGCATCCTCGGGCCACTGATTGGCCTCGGCGAGCAGCATCCGGTCGTCGTACTTCGCGTCGACGTGGCTGCGCAGCTCCTTCAGGAACGCGTGGGTCTCCGGCAGGTTCTCGCACGTCGTGCCGTCGCGGGAGAACAAGTACGGGACCGCGTCGAGGCGAAGGCCGTCGACACCCATGTCGAGCCAGTAGTCGACGACATCGAACATCGCCTGTCGGACATGCGGGCTGTCATAGTTCAGCGCGGGCTGGTGCGAGTAGAACCGATGCCAGTAGTAAGACTTCGCGACCGAGTCGAATGCCCAGTTCGAGGTCTCGAAGTCTTGAAAGATGATGCGCGCGTCCTTGTACCGGTCCGGCGTCTCGCTCCAGGTGTAGAAGTCGCGGTGCACGCTGCCGGGCGGTGCCATTCGCGCCCGCTTGAACCACGGGTGCTCGTCGGACGTGTGTGCGAGCACGAGTTCGGTGATGACGCGAATTCCGCGATCATGCGCCCCACGCAGGAAGGCCCGGAAGTCTCGCAACGTCCCGTAGTTCTCGTGGATCCTGCGGTAGTCCGAGATGTCGTACCCGTCATCCTTGAGCGGCGACGGGTAGAACGGCAGCAACCACAGGGCAGTGACCCCGAGCTCTTGTAGGTAGTCGAGCTTGCCGAGCAAGCCTTTGAAGTCGCCGATGCCATCACCGTCGCTGTCGGCGAACGCACGGACGTGGACCTCGTAGATGACCGCGTCCTGGTACCAGGTCGCCGCGTCCGGCCCAGCGGCGAGTCCGACAACCGGTTGCGCGGTCATTCGTTCGGCTCGATTCGAAAGACGTGGGCGGGGGTCACGAACGGATCCAGGGAGACGAAGTTGCGGTCGCCCGACCACTCGTAGCGCTCGTCGGTCAGCAGGTCGTGGACCGTGTAGGACGCACCGGGCGTGAGGCCGAGCGTGTCGAGTCGCAGGTTCACCCACCCCGACTGCGGATGCGCGGTGTCGAGATTGGCGATGACGACGATCGGGCGAGGGTCCGTGCCGTCAGCACCCGGGGCGCCGAGGGGCACCGATTTCGAGTAGGCGATGAGCTGGTCGTTGTCGACCCAGTGGAACTCGAGGGTGCGGTCGTGCTGCAGCGCCTCGTGTCGGCGACGGATCGTGTTGAGCTTGGTCAAGAACGGCGCGATCGAGATCGGGTCGTCGAGGTCGTAATGCCGGATCTCGTACTTCTCGCCGTCGAGATACTCCTCCGATCCTTCATGCCGCGGACGGCGCTCGACGAGCTCGTAGACCGGGCCGTAGATCCCGTAGTTCGCCGCCAAGGTGCCGGCCAGCAGCGCGCGCACCATGAACAGATTCCGGTCCCCCTGCTGCAGATGCTCGGTGAGGATGTCCGGCGTGTTCGGCCAGAAGTTGGGCCGGAAGTACTCTCCGACCTCGGTCCTGGTCAGTTCCACGAGGTACTGCTCGATCTCCCATTTCTGGAGCCGCCAGGCGAAGTAGGTGTAGGACTGCGTGAAGCCGAGCTTCGCCAGTCGCTTCATGACCTTGGGGCGGGTGAACGCCTCTGCGAGGAAAAGGACATCTGGGTGATCCCGCTGCACGGCCGGGATCAACCACTCCCAGAAGGCGAACGGCTTGGTGTGCGGGTTGTCGACGCGGAAGATCTTGATCCCGTGGTCGACCCAGAACTCGACAACCCCTCGCAACGCTTCCCACAGGGCCTGCCAGTCCGGTGACTCGAAGTCGATCGGGTAGATGTCCTGGTACTTCTTGGGTGGATTCTCGGCGTAGCGGATCGACCCGTCCGGGCGGTGCTTGAACCATTGCGGATGCTCGGTCACCCACGGGTGGTCCGGCGAACACTGGTAAGCCAGATCGAGGGCGAGTTCGATCCCGTGATCCGTCGCGGCATTGATCAGCTTGGCGAAGTCCTCGATCGTCCCCAGGTCGGGATGGATCGCGGTGTGGCCACCCGCCGCGGCACCGATCGCCCACGGGCTGCCGACATCGTCGGCGGCAGCCGTCGTCTCCCCGTTGCGGCCCTTCCTTGCGGTGACACCGATCGGATGGATGGGCGGCAGATAGAGAACGTCAGCCCCGAGCGTCGCGACGTACTCGAGACGATCGATGACATCGAGCAGCGTTCCGTGCGTGTCCGCATCGGGCCCTGTTGAGCGCGGAAACAGCTCGTACCACGTGCTGAACCGCGCCTTGGGGCGGTCGACCCGCACGCCATACGTCGGTGATGACGTGGCCGCGACGTTCTCGGTGTTGCGCAGCACGAGACCGGCAAGCAGCGCGTCGTCGTACTCGTTAACAGCGGGGATGTGGCCACTGCGGATCTCCGCCGCAACCCCCAGGAGCTGCTTGCGCTCGCGCTCCGAGGCGTTGACAGCGGCGGCCTCGGCCAGCTGAGCACCGACCTCGAGCTCGACAAACAGGTCCTGACCTGCTGCCCGACGGGCTCGGATGTCGTGCAACCAGGTCGCGAAGTGGTCGACCCGCGCACGGACCAGATAGCGGTAGCGTCCGATCTTGGTCGGGACGAAGTGGCCGACCCAACGGTCGTTCGGCAACGGGCGCATCTCGACCGTCTTCCAGGCGCGGTCGCCGTCGTGGCGGTAGCGAATCTCCACCGCGATCAGGTCATGGCCGTCCTGGAAGGCGTCGGCTTGCACCTCGATGGCGTCGCCGATCGAACTCTGAGCGTCGTACCGTCCGTCATCAACGCGCGGCCGTACGTCTTCGACGACAGGACGCGCGGGAGCGATGGTCAAGGCTGTGGAAGTCACCAAGGACTGGCCTACCCGACATGTGTTTCGCTACACGCTCAACCAGGTTCCCGGCGTGTGACGCAGGTGACGGTTGACATCGCGGGTATTGACCTGAGACGCGGGTAGATCGCCGCGATGCGAATCCCGCGCCTTGTCGCCGCCACCTGCGTCGCCGTTGCCATCGGCACTTCGGGATGCGGCGCGAACTCCGGTAACGGCGACAGCGTCGCGACGAATGGGGTCGATCCCTCACCCCGTCCCTCTGCGGTCTGTCACGATGAAACGCAACGGGTGGCGGTCGACTGCGAAAGTCTCGTGACGAAGCCGCCCCCGGTGCCGATACCGTCGTCGAGCGCAACCTCCGGAGCGGCGATCCCCAAGGCCTGCCACTCCCGGCACGGACACGGTGGAAAGGACGACCGACGGCGCCACCACCGTCACCGGTGCCACCACGGGTGACCGCCTCGGATCGGTGCCCCCGGCAGGACTCGAACCTGCGACCTCGTGCTTAGAAGGCACTCGCTCTATCCAACTGAGCTACGGGGGCCTAGACCGTAGGTTCAGGGTAGGGCGTGGCGCCCCGCTGCCAGGGCCACGATCTCGTGGCAGAGTGTCGGGGTGCCGCGAAAGCCGATCGCATGA
>JAFAZI010000055.1 GCA_019239875.1 Frankiaceae bacterium | reverse complement strand
CACACCGGCGAGGTCGAAGTCCGCGGCGCGGACATCGCCGGGATCGGCGTACACATCGGGGCCCGGATCGCTGGCTTGGCCGCAGCCGGCGAGATCCTCACATCCGGCGGTATCCCCGTTCTCGTCGCGGGCTCGGCGACGACGTTCACCGATCACGGCATCCACGAGCTCAAGGGGCTACCGGGCGTGTGGCAGGTCTGGGCCGTCGACGACTGACCCCGCCGTTTGCACAACGCTGTTTTCCGTACTGAGATGGTTGTGAATACACACATCTTGGAGGAGAACTCATGACGCTGAAGATCGGCGACACCGCCCCGGACTTCACCGCGGAAACCACCGAGGGTGAGATCAAGTTCCACGACTGGATCGGCGACAACTGGGCCGTCCTGTTCTCGCACCCGAAAGACTTCACGCCGATCTGCACCACCGAGCTGGGTCGGATGGCAGCGCTTAAGCCGGAGTTCGACAAGCGCAACACCAAGATCATCGGCCTGTCGGTGGACGCCGTCGACAACCACGCGAAGTGGGCCGACGACATCGAGGAGACGCAGGGCCACCGTCCCAACTACCCGATGATCGGTGACACCGACCTCGAGGTGTCGAAGGCTTACGGCATGCTGCCGGCCGACGAGTCGGGTACGTCGGAGGGCCGGACCCCGGCGGACAACGCAACCGTTCGCAACGTGTTCGTGATCGGGCCGGACAAGAAGGTCAAGCTGGTCCTCGTCTACCCGATGACCACCGGGCGCAACTTCGACGAGGTGCTGCGCGTCGTGGACTCGCTGCAGCTGACCGCCGAACACAAGGTCGGCACGCCGGTGGACTGGAAGCCCGGCGAGGACGTCGTCATCGCCGGATCGGTCAACAACGACGACGCCAAGGAGCTCTTCGGCGAGTGGAAAGAGCCGAAGCCTTACATCCGCCTCGTGCCAGACCCCAGCAAGTAGACCCAGCGCCAACAGCGGGGTTATCCGCCAACCGTCTCGAATCGTTGGTTTCGGCAGCGCCGAACCAACGATTCGAGACGGTTTGGCGTAGGGGGTCAGGGCTGGGCGGTGCGGGCGGCGAGGCCGCTGATCTTGGCCGATCGCATGAAGCCGCCGACCACGTCGACGTCGAGGCCATTGGTCACATAGCCGAACGACAGCCCCGAGTCCGGGTCCGCCCAGGCGATCTGGCCACCGACGCCCATCGCGCCGAACGCCCGCGGCCCGACGCTTCGCCCGAAGCCCCGCGAGATCGCCGCCTCGTCGTCGCCGGCCACCACCAGGCCGAGGGTGCGGTTCGCCGGCACGTTGAACATCGAGTCCAGCAGCCGGTTTCGGATGTTGCCGGTCGCGTCGGACAGCACCGCCGGGTCGAAGATCTGGCCGGGATTGTGCAGCAGCCCTTGGTAGAACAAGGCGATGTCCGCGGCGCCCGCGACGGCCCCGGCCCCCGGCACCCCGATCGCGAGCACGTCGGGCTCGTTGAACCGCAGCAGGAAGTTCTCCCCGGTCTCGGCGACCCGGTCCCCGAGGCCTTCCTTGCCGTCGACCCCGTCGCCGCAGATCTCGATCGGTACGACGTCACCCTGCGCCTCGATCGGCGTACCGAGGGTCAAGCCAGGCAGGTCGAGCGGCCCCGTGATCCGGTCGGCGAAGATCTGCCGGTAGTCACCGCCGCTGACTCGATCGATGACCTCGACCAACGCCCAGTACGCCGACGTCGCGTGGTACTCGGTCCGGCTGCCCGGCTCCCAGTCCAGGCGCCACGACTCCAGCCGCTTTGTGCGCAGCTCGCGGTCGGCGCCTTCCTCGGGCCGCATCGGTGCGCGAGGGAAGCCGGCAGTGTGGGTGAGTAGGTGCTCGATCGTGACGGCGGCTTTGCCGTTCGCGGCGAACTCCGGCACGACCTCTGCGACCCGGGTCTGGTCGGAGATGGCGCCGTCGCCGATCAGCAGCCACGCGATGGCCGCACTGAACGCCTTCGTGACGCTGAAGGTGACGAACCGCGCGCCGGCGGGCGCGCCGAACGTCTCGTTGACGACCAGCTCACCCTCGAGAGCGAGCGCCAACTGACACGCCGGCAGCGTGCCGTCCTCGACGTCGCGCCGCGACCGGGCGACGAGCGCGTCCAGCCCGGCTTGATCGAGCGCCACTCAGGAGACCATGTCCGCAAGGGCCTTGAGGTGCTCCGGGTTCTTAACCCCGCCGATCAACATCGACGTCACCGGACTCCCCCGCCAGAGCTCCATCCGCTCCTTGATCCGATCGAGCGGACCGCAGAGCGCGATGCCGTCGGCCAGGGCATCGGGAACGGCGCGCATCGCGGCCTCACGGTCACCGTCGATGAAGTGCTTCTGTACGACGGCGGCTTCTTCCGCGAACCCGAACCGGCCGATGACGTTCAGATGGAAGTTCATGTTGGCGGCACCCATGCCGCCGATGTAGAACGCGAGCGTCCACTTCACGTACTCGATCGCGGCGGCCACATCGTCGTTGATCGACACTGTCACGGGGCAGCAGACCTGGAAGTCGGGCTTCGCGCCGGCGAGCGCCTCGGAGTACAGCGCCTCGCCGCGTTCGACGTGGTAGAAGATCGGCAGCCAGCCATCGGCGATCTCGGTTGCGAGCGCGACGTTCTTCTCACCCTCGGCGCCGAGCAGGATCGGGATCCGGTCCCGCACCGGGTGCATCAGCAGCTTGATCGGCTTGCCGAGCCCCGTGCCGCCTGGATACGGCAGCGGGTAGTGCTCGCTGTCGCTGGTGATGACCTCGCGGGTCCAGATCCGCCGCACGATGTCGACGTAGTCGCGGGTCCGTGCGAGTGGCTTGGGGAACGGTACGCCGTACCAGCCCTCGACCACCTGCGGTCCGGAGACGCCGAGCCCCAAAGTCAGCCGGCCGCCAGATAGCCCGTCCAGCGTCGCGGCACTCATGGCCGTCGCAGCCGGCGTCCGCGCCGACATCTGCACGATGCCGGTGCCGAGCTTGATCCGTGACGTGCGCGCGGCGTACCAGGACAGTGTGGTGAACGCGTCGGAGCCGTAGGCCTCCGCGGTCCAGACCGAGTCGAACCCGACGTCTTCGGCGGCGAGCACCGCGTCGGTCGCATCGTCCGGCCCGGACGTCCAGTAGCCGAGCATCAGGCCGAGCTTCAGGTCCTGTGTCATCGAGGCAGCCCCAGAATCCGTTCACCGATCACGTTGTGAAGGACTTCACTCGTGCCGCCCGCAATGGTCAGCGAGCGAGTTTGCAGAAAGCGGTGCACCGCCGCCGCCGCCAGGTCGTCGGCGACACCGATCCCGCCCGGGCCAAGCAGCTCGACCGCGAACTCGGCGGCGTCCTGTCGAAGGTGCATGCCGACCAGCTTGCGGACGCTCGAGGCAGAGCCCGGATCGGTGCCGGAGACACGCGCGAGGGTTGCGCGCACCCCGAGCGAGGCATCGGCCTGCGCGATGCAGGCCAGCTCGCCGAGCCTGGCGAGCGCCACCTCGTCGTCGGCGAACTCGCTCTGGGTCAGTGCGGCGAGGACCTCCTCGACGCCGGACGGGAAGGCGGACCCGCTGCTCATCGCCACGCGCTCGTTGGCGAGAGTCGTGCGGGCAAGCTTCCAGCCGTCGTCCACCTCGCCGACGACCATCTCGTCAGGAACGAAGACGTCGTTGAGGAAGATCTCGTTGAACAACGCCTGACCGGTGAGCTCGCGCAGCGGCCGGACGTCGATGCCCGGCGTCGTCATGTCGACCAGGAAGTACGTGATGCCGTGGTGTCGCTTCGGCCCGGTCGACGTGCGGGCCAGGCAGATCGCCCAGTCGGCGCGGTGAGCGTTGGAGGTCCAGACCTTCTGCCCCGAGATCGACCAGCCGCCCTCGACCTTGGTGGCCTTCGTCTGCAATGACGCAAGATCGGATCCGGCCCCGGGTTCGGAGAACATCTGGCACCAGGAGATGTCGCCGTGCAACGTCGGGGGCGCGAACTTCGCTCGCTGCGCATCGTTGCCGTGACCCAGGATCGTCGGCAGGGCCCAGTTGCCGATGACGAGGTCGGGGCGTGCGATGCCGGCTGCCGCGAACTCCTCGTCGATCACGAGCTGCTCGACGGGACCAGCGTCCCGGCCGTACGGCGCGGGCCAGTGCGGCACGAGATAGCCGGCGTCGGCGATGGCGACGCGACGCGCCTTGTCATCCAGACCGTCGAGCGTCTTGATGAACGTCCGGACGGCGTCGCGCATCGGCTCGGCTTCCGGGCCGAGCTCGAGCGTCCGGTGACGCCGGACGCCCGCCTTTGCCATGGCGGCCGCAGCAAGGTGCCAGGGTGTTGTTCCGCCCAGCACCTGCCGGGTCGCCATCGCTCGCTTCAGCGCGAAATGTGCGTCGTGCTCCCAGGTGAACCCGATCCCCCCCAGGACTTGGATCATGCTCTTCGCGACCGTCACTGCCGCCTGCGGCGCGATTGCCGCTGCGACCGTCACCGCCAGCTTGCGGGAGTCCGCGTCGGTGTCCGGGTCGTCGAGGGCGTTGGCCGCATCCCACGCGGCGGCCCGGGCGAGCTCGAGGTCGCAGAGCATGTCGGCGCAGCGGTGCTTGACCGCCTGAAAGCCACCGATGGGCTGCCCGAACTGCTCACGGACCTTCGCGTAGTCGATGGCGGTCTGCCCGCACCACGCGGCCACGCCGGTGGACTCGGCCGCGAGGAGAACGGCCGCGGTCTCCAGCACCTCGGCGTCCGTGAGGCCGGCCAGCAGGCGCGTCGGGTCCGCGGTCGACGGGGTTGCCGCCGAGGCGGTCCGGCGGGTGCCGTCGATGCCGATGGTCGAGGTCAGGCCGAGTGCCGCCGCATCCACGGCGTACCACTGACCGTCGATCGGAAGCACGACCGTGCTGACGGCGGCTCCCCCGAGCAGCTGACCGTTGATCGAGACAGCTGCGGCGAAGCTCCCGTCGCGAGCACTCGCCTCGATTGCAGCGGACAGCTCTGGCGCGCCGTACTTCTTGATCAGAAGCGCGGCGAGGTACGTCGGAACGATCGGACCGGGGGTGACGTCGTGACCGAGGACCTCGATCGCGATGCAGGTCTCCACCACCCCGGCGTCCCAGGGGAGGGCGAGGAGCTCCTGCGCGGCGAGAGCGGACCAGGATGCCGGCAGCTCGTCAGCCGGATTCTCGGCGGCGGATCGGCCGGCGGCGCGCAGCTTTGCGTGATCGGCAAAGCCTCGGACAGCATCAGCAAGCGCACGTTGCTCGTCGGAGACGGCCAGCGCGGAGGGACGCACCACTTAGACATATTAGAACGTGTTCCAGTTTTGCGCCAGACCGGGCTCGTCAGCCTGGTGTGAGTCCCCCCACATCGCCGCCGACCAGATCCCGCAGGACGCGGCGGTCGGCTGAGCCGAACCGGATCCGTGACCCCAATCACGATTTCTGACGACCCGTCAGGGTAGGTTTGCCAACAATGGCAACCATTTCGCCGGCGGTGATGGGGGCTCTGGGCCGATTCGCAAAGGCGGCCCAACCCGTTGATCTCGCTCCAGGAGTCCCGCTCGACCTTCCGGGTCGAGGCCGCACATGCGTGATCGACATCCCGGGACCCCCGGGGGCGCCGACGGTGATCCTGCTGCACGCGCTCGCGACGACCGCTGCGCTGTCCTGGTATCCGTCGATGCATGAGCTGGCGAAGCACTACCGCGTGATCACCTTCGATCAGCGGTGGCACGGCCGCGGCATCAAGTCCGACTCCTTCTCCCTCGAGGACTGTGCCGACGACGTAGCGGCGGTCGCTGACGCGCTCGGCATCGAGCAGTTCACCGTTGTCGGCTACTCACTCGGCGGCGCGGTCGCCCAGCTCGTGTGGCGTCGGCACCGGACGCGCGTCGAGGGTCTGGTGCTGGCCGCCACCGCGCGCAACTTCCGCGGCAAGCCGACGGAGCGCCTTTGGTTCCTGCTCACCAGGGGCATGATGCGCCGGTGGGGCCTCCGGGCCGCCGCCGGCATGGAGCAGATATCCTCACGGCTTGCGGACACGCCGGCCGCCTTGACCGCCGACCCGTCGCGGGTCGGGCCGTGGGCGTTCGCTGAGTTCCGGTCGACCAGCATGTGGGCGCTCCTCGCCGCGATCAACGAGATCGGCAAGTTCGAGTCCTCAGCCTGGATCCGGCGCGTGGACGTACCGACCAGCGTGATCGTGACGACCCGGGACCGCTTCATCCCGACGCGGCGGCAGTGCAGCCTCGCGGCGGCGATCCCGGGCGCGGTGACCTACACGGTGGAGGGCAATCACGTGGCGCTGGTGCTCGGTGCCAACGACTTCGTGCCGACCCTCGTCGAGGCCTGCCAGTCCGTGACCCGCCGAGTCGACAAGCGCCGCCAGGTCAAGAAAGCCAGCTAGCTCGCGTCGGCCGCCGCCACCTTCTTGGCAGCCGGCTTCTTGCCCCCGGCCTTCTTGACCTCGACGTTCTCTGCGGCCGTCACCAACTCGGCGATGGCGCCCGGAATCGCGTCGGCCAGGTCCCATAGATCGGGGACGAGCTCCTTGCACGCGATGAACCCGAACCCGATGGTGTCCATGTTGGACAGCACGGTGATGTTCAGTCCCGCGCCGTCCATCACCGGTCCGAGCGGGTGCAGGATCTTCAGCTTGGCGCCGTTGAAGTAGAGCGGGATCGGTGGGCCCGGGACATTCGAGATCACCAGGTTGTGTACGACGGGATGGCGGTCCGCGAGCCGCAGGCTCGAATACATCCGCGCCGCGAGCGAAAACGTGTTCGGCGCCGCGTGCTCGGCCCAGTCCTGCAACATGCTCGCCCCGACGAACTCGTGGTCCTGCTTGGCGCCATCGTTGGTCTCGGCGATCGCCCGCAGCCGCTCCCCCGGATCGTCAACGTCCGTGGCAAGTGACGAGAACATGATCGAGACCTTCGTCGTACCCTCGATCTCTTCGCCGCTGTCGTGCACCGACACCGGGATCGCCGAGATCAGCGAGCGGTCGGGAAGCTCGTCACGATCCTCGAGATATTTGCGCAGCGCCCCGGAACAGATCGCCATCACGACGTCGTTGACCTTGACGCCGAAGGCGTTCTTGATCGTCTTGACGTCCGCGAGCGTCACGTGCGTGTACGCAACCGTGCGGTGGGCCGTGATCGTGGCGTTGAAAGACGTCCGAGGTGCACGCATCGGCGCCGGCATGCCGGCCTCGCCCTGCACCACCCGGCGGTTCAGAATCTTGCCGATGCTTGCGACCGTCCCCGGCACGAGCCTGGCGATGCTGACCGGTTGCTTCACCTTCTCCAACAAAGCGCGGCCGACGAGCTCGACGTCGCTCGGCTTGCGTTCCGGCTCCCAGTTGTCGAGCACCGGCTCCTTCTCCGGCGGGTTCGGCTCGAGGTCGAACAGCTCGGCCATCATGTTCGCGCCGGTGACGCCGTCGATCGTCGAGTGGTGAACCTTGCTGACCACGCCGATCAGCCCGTCGGCTCGGCCTTCGACGATCCACATCTCCCACAGCGGGTGGGCACGGTCCATCGGCCGACTCAGAATGTCGGCGCAGACGTCCGCCGTCTCCTTGTCGCCGCCGGGCGATGACACCGTCGTACGGTGCAGGTGGAAGTCGAGGTCGAAGTCGGGATCCTCGACCCACATCGGGCGTGCCAGGTTCAGCGGAACGGTGGCGAGCTTGCGCCGGAACCCCGGCACGCGCGGCAGCCGCTTCTCGATGTAGGCGCGATAATCCTCGAACGAGTACGGCTTGTCCGCAGTCGACGGATCGACGAGCATCAATCCACCCACATGCATGTGCATCGTGGAGTTCTCGAAGATCAGGAAGGCCGAGTCCAAGCCACCAAGTCGCTGCATGGCAAGCAGCCTAAACGGAATCTGACTCCCCGTCAGATCCCGAACCCGCTAGCGTCCTTCGCGGTGATGCCTGACGTGATCGAGCCGGCGGCGACGTTCGCCGAGTTGCTGCTCCGTCGCGCAGACGACGACCGCGTCGCGCTGCTCGCCGAGGACCTGGCGTGGACCTGGCGGGAGCTGATCGCGCATGCCGGTCGCCGCGCGGCTGTCATGAGCGAGATGTCGTTCGACGGGCCGCGTCATGTCGGCGTGCTGCTCGAGAACACTCCCGAGTACGTGGCCTGGATCTACGGCGCCGCACTGGCTCGCACGACCATCGTCGGCATCAACCCCACTCGACGCGGCGAGGCGCTCGCCCAGGACATCCGACACACGGACTGCGACGTCATCGTCACAGACCGCGAGCGGCATGGCCTGATCGCCGGTCTCGATCTCAGCCACGCATCCGATCGCACGCTCCTCGTCGACTCGAGCGACTTTGCCGATCGAGTCCGCCAGGCGGAGCCGACATACCTAGCCGCCGATCCGGCCGACCGGCTGCTGCTGCTGTTCACCTCCGGCTCCACGGGCGCACCGAAGGCGGTGATCTGTACGACGGGGCGCCTCGCGCGTACTTCAACCGGTGCCGTGCAGAGCCTCGGAATCCGCCCGGACGATGTGCTGTATCAGGCGATGCCGCTGTTCCACGGCAACGCGATCATGGCCAACCTGGCTCCCGCCCTCGCCCTTGCTGCGCCGGTTGCGCTACGGCGGCGCTTCTCGGCATCGCAGTTTCTCACCGACGTGCGCAGGTACGACGCGACGTACTTCAACTATGTCGGCCGGTCGCTCGCGTATGTCCTCGCGACCCCTCGCCGGCCAGACGACCACGAGAACTCGCTGCGCCTCGGCTTCGGCACCGAGGCGTCGATGCGGGACCGCGCAGAGTTCACCGACCGCTTCGGCTGCGACCTGCTCGAGACCTATGGCTCGAGCGAAGGCGTCATCGCGACCTACCGACCACCGGGAGCGCCGCCGAACTCGATCGGGATGCCGCAGCCGCGACCCGGTTCCGACGTCGCCGTGGTCGATGCCTCGACCTCCACCGAGTGTCCACGCGCGGTGTTCGGCGCCGCCGGCGGGCTCGTCAACGGCGACGAGGCGATCGGTGAGATCGTCGACCGCGGCGGAGCGGTCGGCTTCGAGGGCTACTACCGAAACGAGGCGGCCACCACCGAGCGAATCCGTGACGGCTGGTACTGGACCGGCGACCTCGCCTACCGGGACGACGCCGGGTACTTCTACTTCGCCGGCCGGAGCCTCGACTGGTTGCGGGTCGATTCGGAGAACTTCGCGGCCGCGCCGGTGGAAGCCGTCATCTCCCGCCACCCCGACGTGGTCATGGCCGCGGTGTACGCCGTACCGGATCCACGAACCGGCGATCAGGTGATGGCCGCCCTCGAGCTCCGCGCCGGAGCCACGTTCGATCCGGCCGGCTTCGCCGCCTTCCTCAAGCAGCAGGCCGACCTCGGCACCAAGTGGGCGCCACGATTCGTCCGCATCGTCGCCGCGATGCCGCTGACGGCAACCAACAAGGTGGACAAGGCGCCGCTTCGGCGTGCGCAGTGGGATGTCGACGGCGAGGTGTTCGAGCGCACCGGCAGCGACATCAGCTACGAGGTCCTCACGCGGGACGCCCGCGCCGAGCTTCGAGCGGCATTCGGCCGGCACGGCCGCACCGACCTGCTTCCTTCTTGAGTTGTCCGAACGTCACGCGGCTATAGCGACTGTGCAGTCTTGTCAGATTGCCGACGTTGATGTCCGGAGACATCGCCGACAGTTGAGCGGTCTCATGTTCACGCTTGGGCATGGGTCGGAAAGCGGTCGGCGTGGACGTGAAGTTGGCGTTGGTGCTGGGTTCACCGTTGCCTCGTGGGTCGGTGAGCCGGGTGTGTCGCGAGCTGGGGATCGGACGGGACACTTATTACGAGGCAAAGAAGCGATTCGAGGCTGAGGGTCCGACCGGCTTGTTGCCGAGGTCGCGTCGCCCGCACCGATCACCGAACCAGACGCCGGTCGAGGTCGAGGACGCGATCGTGCGGGCCCGGAAGGAACTCGATGATGAGGGCTGGGACAACGGCGCCCGGTCGATCGCCTACCGACTCCAGCGTCAGGGGGTCGCGCCGCCGGCGATCTCGACCATCAACTCGATCCTGCGCCGTCGTGGGCTGATCACCGATCAGCCCCAGAAGCGGCCGCGGTCAGCGATCAAGCGGTTCGAGTTCCCGGCCAGGAACAGCTGCTGGCAGATGGACGGCACCGAGTGGAAACTCGCTGACGTTCAAAGGTCGTGATCATCAGCGTGATCGACGATCACACCCGCCGGTCCCTCGGGCACTACGCGGCACGGGGCGAGACCGGCGAAGCGGTCTGGACGTGTTTCCTCAACGCCATCAACACCTACGGACTGCCGGCCCGGGTGCTCACCGACAACGGCACGTCGTTCAACGCGCGCCGCCGGGGCTGGGAAGTTGACTTCACTCGCAACCTCACCGTGCTTGGCGTCGACCCGATCAGCTCCGGCAACTATCACCCCGAGACGTGCGGGAAAGGGGAACGGTCGCATCGCACCCTCAAACGCTGGCTCACCAAGCAGCCCCCTGCCGAGTCGATCACGGACCTGCAAAGCCAACTTGAACCGGCGCGGGTTTTCCGCCGCTCTCATTTGGGGCTGACCACGGGGTTGTGGGCAGCGTAGTAGTCCCGCTCGAACTCTGCGGGGGTTTGCATGTCGAGGCTGCTGTGCAGCCGTCGGTGGTTGAACCAGTCGACCCAGCCGGCGGTCGCGAACTCGACGTCGGCGAGGGTCTTGTAGGCGCCGGGGTGGAAGACGGTGGTGCGGATGCACTCGGTCTTGAACAGCCCGATGATGCTTTCCATCAGCGCGTTGTCGTAGGCGTCGCCGACGGTCCCGATCGACGGGTGGATTCCTTCCAGCCCGAGGTGCTCGGTGAGCGCGATCGAGGTGTACTGGCTGCCGGCGTCGGAGTGGTGGATCAGCTCACCGGTCACCCCGGTCGGGTGTCCTTCGGCGGCGCGGGCCCAGATCGCCATCCGCAGCGGGGTCATGACCAGCTCGGTGGTCTTCGACGTCGCCGCGTGCCAGGCCACGATCCGCTGGGCGTAGCAGTCGACGATGAACGCGACGTAGACGAACCCGGACCAGGTCCGGCAGTAGGTGAAGTCGGTGACCCACGTGCGGTTCGGGGCGGCGGCGGTGAAGTCCCGGTTGAGTAGGTCCCCAGCCCGGATCCCGTCCTTGGCCGGGATCGTCGTGCGATGGCTCTTGGCGCGGCGGATCCCTTGATGGCCCAGGACTTTCATCGCACCGACCACCGCGGTCTCGGACACACCCGGTAGCGACGTGCGGCGCAAGTAGGCGATCAGCTTGCGCCGCCCGTAAAGCCCCTCCGGGGTCAGCCGGCGCACCCCGTCATCCCCGACCGTCCAGCAGACCTCACGGATCGCGTTGACGACCTGGGCCTGGCTGATCGTGCGGGCTGCTGGGGGTTTGGTTTTCCACTCCCGGTAGGTCCGCGCGGCGACCGGGCAGCCGAGCTCGGTGAGCACGGCGCAGGTCGACTCGACCGCGTGACCGTCGCTGCGCATGGAGTCGATGAACCCCACGATCAACGGTTGCGGGGGTCGAGTTCCCCCGCGAAGAAAATCGAGGCTTTCTTCGCGATCTCAAGATCCTCCTCGAGCCGCCGGACCTTCGCCTTCAGCTCCTTGATCTCCGCGAGCTCCTCGGTCGTCGCGCCGCGGCGCTCACCACCATCGACCAGCGCCTGATTCACCCACCGGCGAAGGCTCTCCACTCAAGCCGCTGCTGCTTAGCGACCGAGGTGATCGCGGCGAACAACGACGGGTACTCGCCCTGATGCCCAACACCAGCTTCACGGCCCGCTCCTTGACCGCGGGATCGATCTTCTTCGGCATCGCGCCATCCTCCTGCACTCACAAGGAGGCGGCGGAGATTCCGCGCCGGTTCAACTCGAGCTCTTCGACCGGCTCTATGACGACCGGCCCCACCAGGCCCTCGACGGGCTGACCCCGGCCGAGCGCTGGAACGCCGCCATCGAAGACGGCCCCAGCACTCCGCTACCACCACGAACCACGATCAGCACCATCACCGTCGATGGCCGTGGCAGCGTCGCGATCGGCGCCCGCTACCAAGCCCACGTCGGACGACGCTGGACCGGTATCACCGTCACCGTGATCACCCAGGACCTGCTCGTCGGAATCTTCCACGGCAACATCCTGATCCGCGAACTCACCATCGACCCCACCCGCCGCTACCAGCCCTCCGGCCAACCCCGCGGCGGGCGCCGGCAACGACGCGTATTGTCAGCCGGTCAGTGACAACCACTGTCGGCTATGTCCCCGGACATAACAGCGGCTATAGCGACGTCTGCGTCGGACAACAGGGAGACTCTCAGCACCGCCGGCGGGCCTGGCAAACTGGATGGATGGGCAAGCCCTTCCTCCGGATCTCGGCCGCCGGCGCTGCACTCACTGCAAATGCGCTGCGACCGATTCCGTCGAGCAACCCGTTGGCGATCCCGAGCTTCTTCGCGAGCTGGCTGGCGAGCGAAGCTGCGATTCACAACCTCGCGATCACCGTCACCGGCGCGACGTCGTACGTCGCCCGCAAGCGGGCGAAGCATCAGGCGCTGACACGGTCCGACAAGGTCGCCCTGGCGCTGAACGGCGCGACCGCCGTCGGGCTTGCAGCCCTGATCCGCCAGGGCATGCAGGTGCAGGGCGTGATCGAGCGCGCACTCGCCGAAGGTCTCGGTGACGAATGGGCCGCCCGCCTGGACCCGGCGCCGACCAAGGCCGACCTGACCACGCCCTGGCGGCAGGTCTTGCGGCCGTGGGAGATCCGCCATCCCGACGTGCGGATCACCCGCGACATCCAGTACGCCGACCCGATTCCAGGGGCGAAGTCACGCCGCAACCTGCTCGACGTCTACCAGCCTCGAGAGAGTGGCACGAAGCGGCCCGTGCTCCTGCAGATCCACGGCGGTGGCTGGGTGATCGGCGACAAGGAGCAGCAGGGCCTGCCGCTGATGAACCACCTCGCGGCGCGCGGCTGGGTGTGCGTCGCGCCGAACTACCCGCTCGCGCCAAAGTCGACCTGGCCGGACCACATCGTGGCGTGCAAGCAGGCGCTGGCATGGATCAAGGAGAACATCGAGGAGTACGGCGGTGACCCTGACTTCGTCTGTGTCACCGGCGAGTCGGCCGGCGGCCACCTCGCCGCGATGGTGGGGCTGACGCCGAACGACCCTGAGTACCAGCCCGGGTTCGAGCACGCGGACACCAGCGTTGCAGCATGCGTTCCGTTCTACGGCGCCTACGACATGGCGAACGTTCTCGGCACCAAGGCAGCGGAGCGCGAGTACAAGATGTTCCTGTCACCGTGGCTGTTCAAGACCAAGGACCGCGACGTCGCCCGGCGCGCTTCGCCACTCACCCGAGTCCATGCCGACGCGCCGCCCTTCTTCTTGCTGCACGGCACGTATGACTCGCTGATCAACGTCACCGAGGCGAGGGAGCTGGCTCGGCGGCTACGCGAGACGAGCACGTCGACGGTGATCTATGCAGAGCTGCCGGGCGCCCAGCACGCGTTCGACATCTTCGCCTCGATCCGCGGCGCCCACGCGATTCGTGGCGTCGAGCGATTCCTCCGCGACGTGTACAGCGACTACCAGACGCGTACTCAGGCAGCGAGCAGCAGGAGCGCCTGACCCGGCAACGCCAGACCATCGGCGGTCTGGAACGGCTTGACCAGCTCTGCCACCGAGGTCCGAAAGCCGTCGCGCTGCTCCGCAGTCGCATCGCGGTATGCGGCCTTCAGCGGTGGCGCCATCTGCGTGACATGGGCGATGTGGCTGTCGACGTCTCGGGTGCGGAAGATGACGTCCACCCGCTTGACGCTGACCTCCGAGAAGCCCGCAACCTGCGCCAGCTTCTCCAGCTGGTCGGGGTCGCCGAGCGACAGCGGACCGCCTGGCTCCGTCGGCATCGGTCCGGACACCATGCCGTTGAGCATCGCGGACATCCCGACACTCACCAGCCACATGTTGTGCTCCGGTGCGGCCCAGGTCGTAGCGGCGAACCGGCCGCCGGCGCGGAGCACTCGACGTGATTCGGTGAGCGCCGTACCCGGGTCGGGCACGAGCATCAGTCCGAACCGGAACGCGATGGCATCGAACGGCTCAGCCACCGGACCGATGTCCGCCGCGTCGAGTCGCATGGCTCGCGTGTTGGGCAGGTCCGCCGTCGTCCGCTCGATCAGCTCGACCATCCCAGCCGCGTAGTCCGTCGCGAGCACGCGGCCACCGTCACCGACCGCCGCTGACAGCTGCCGCGCGAACTCCCCCGTCCCGGCGCCGAGCTCCAGCACGCTGTCGCCCGGCGTCAGCGCCAGCCCTTCGACCAGCTGCCGACTGAGCTCCGTCTTGACGGTCTCGACGAGCTGCCGGTTGGAGTCCCAGCCCTCGGCCACGGTGCTCCAGTCGAGGCTTCGGTGTGCCGTATCGTTCGCGCTCATGAACATCCTCCCAGATTTCGGTACAGTGAGTCTGTATCGAATACAGTCAGGGTGTATCTAATGGCTCGAGTTGTCAAGCCGGAGCGCAAGTACGACGCCAGCCGGCGCCAGGAACAGGCGCGCGAGACCCGGCTGCGCATCATCCGCGCCGCGCACCGGCTCTTCGTCGAGCAGGGCTACGGGCGTACGACGATGGCCAACATCGCGGACGCCGCAGGCGTATCAGTCGAATCCGTGTACGCATCGTTCAAGAACAAGGCGACCCTGCTCCACCGTGCCTGGGACATCACGATCGGCGGCGATGACGAGGAGATCGCCTTCCACGATCGGCCGGAGGTCCTCGCCGTCCGCAACGAGCCGGACCTCGCCACGCGATTCATGCTGCATGCCCGGCTCTCGACCCAGACGGCTCGCCGGATGACACCGTTCATCCGCGCGGTCCAGGCCGCCGCGGGCACCGAGCCGGCGGCGGCGGCGATGATCGAGGAGATCAACCGGCAGCGCCTGATGGGCATGACCGTCATGGCCGCCGAAGCCGCGAAGACCGGTCAGCTCGCGGTCACGGAGGAGGAGTGTCGCGACGTGATCTGGGCCTTCACCGAGGGCGCCATGTGGCATCAGATGGTGAACGAGCGCGGCTGGTCCGACGATCGATTCGCCGAGTGGCTCGGCACGATCTGGGTGCGGATGCTCGTCGCCACCTGACATGCGCGGCCCACGATGCTTCCCGCTCCTGAACACATCTGGCGCGCGCGGGCGACGACGTACGCTCACGCAACGCTCTTCACCGAGCCGATCGGCCTCCGTTGTGTTCACGAACGGGAGAAGATGACGCATGGAGCCGCGCGTGAGTCTCATCACCCTCGGTGTCAGCGACCTGGCCGCGTCGAGGGCGTTCTACGAGGCGCTCGGCTGGCACGGACAACAGGTCGAGGAGACGGTGTTCATCCAAGCCGGCGGCAGCGCCCTGGTGTTGTGGTCACGCGAGAAGCTGGCCGCTGACGGCAACCTCCCGGACCGACACGGTGACGGGTTCGGCGGGATCGTGCTGGCGCACAACACGCGATCCCGCGCAGCGGTCGACGCGATCATGGCCGACGCGGCGAGCGCCGGCGCGACGATCACCAAACCCGCGACCGAGACCTTCTACGGCGGATACGCAGGGTTCTTCACCGACCTCGACGGTCACGCGTGGGAAATTGCCCACAATCCGGGCTTTACGTTGACCCAGTCGGGGGAACTCGTCCTTCCGGACTTTGCCGGATCTCAGGATGGGACGTAATACTGCGGTGATGGTTGACGACACCTCCCGTGACCGAGCGATCTACCACGCGTTGAAGGCCGCCGACGAGGTCGCCGCCGCGCTCCAGGCCCACCTGGTCGAGGCACATGGCGGAGATCCGGATCCGGCCGCGCCGCAGAACGGCGCCACCCATTCCATGACCTTGCTCCGCCAGGCCCGGGAGCGCCTCGGCGAGGGTCTGCGCGCCGTACAGGCCGACGTCATCGCGGTCAGCGATCCCATCACGCTCCGCAAGTAGCAGTCGCTTGACGCGACGTTGTCCGACGCTGACGTGGCTATGACCACGTCACGCTCGGACAACTCGGTGATGACTAGCGCATCACCAGCGCGATGGTCGCCTCAAGGTCTTCCAACACCTGCGACACCGTCATGCGGCGCGTGAGCAGAGTCAGGACGTCAGAGAGCCAGACCTTGCCGATGACCAGCGCGACGAGAGCGTCGCGCTCCGTCGGCGTGGAGCCCGGAGTGTGCCAGGCGTCCGCGATCATCCCGACCATCTGCGCCGACACGGCATCCACCTCGTCGCCGGCATCGACATCAGCCGACACGAGCGCCCGGAGCATCGCACCCGAGAGCCGCCGGTTCTTGGCGAGGTAGCGGGTGACCGCCGCCACTACGCGATACACCCGCTCCTCCGGCGTCGAGGCCTCGGCGTCGGACGGCGCGACACTCGCCTGGAGCTCGTCGAAGGTGCGGCCCATCGCGGACACCAGCAGGTGCACCTTCGAGGGGAAGTACCGGTAGAGCGTGCCGAGGGCTACGTCGGCGCGGTCCGCGACCTCCCGCATCTGCACGGAGTCATATCCGCCTTCACTGGCAAGATCGACCGCCGCGTCGAGGATGCGCTCTCGACGCGCCAGCTGCGAAGCCGGTGGCGTCTTGACGGCAGCGCTCTCGGTGGCCACCGTCAGCCGCCCGTCGTGAGCAGTTCCTTCGCGAGCTTGGCCGCCCACGGGTAGTCAGCCTTACCGCTCGGCGACCGGCGGATCTCCGGTACGACGAACATCAGCCGCGGCACCTTGTACTTCGCGACACGGGTCGAGCAGTGCTCCACCAGGTCGTCGAGCGTCGGCGGGTCGAAGTCGTCGCGCACCTGCACGAGCGCCGTGACCTTGTTCCCAAAGCGCTCATCCGGCGTACCGGTCACCACGGTGTCGTAGATCGCGGGATGCGCCTTCAACGCTGCCTCGACCTCCTCCGGGTAGACCTTCTCCCCACCGGTGTTGATGCAGACCGAGTGCCGGCCGAGCACGGCGATGGTGCCGTCCTCCTCGACCGTCGCCGCATCGCCGAGCAGGACCCAGCGCACGCCGTCGACCGTGACGAAGCTCTCCTTCGTCTTCGTCTCGTCCTTGTAGTACCCGAGCGGCACATAGCCGCGCTGCGCGACCCGCCCGACCTTGCCGGAGCCGGGCACGATCGGCTTCAGGTCATCGTCCAGCACAGCGGTGCGGTCGTTGACCTCGAACTTCAGCCCAGCATCCGGCGAGGAGCCCGGCTTGCCGGTCCCCTGGAACCCCGTCTCAGAGGCGCCGAAGTTGTCCATGAGCATGACGTTCGGCAGGTAGGTGTTGAGCTGGTCCTTCACCGCCTGGCTGAAGATCGCACCCGCCGAGGACAGGCCGTAGAGAGTCGGCAGCTCGAGACCCTTCAGCGGGCCGGCGAGCGCCTCGGCCATCGGCCGCGCCATCGCGTCACCGACGATCGACATCGAGTTGGCGCCTTCACGCTTCGCAGTCTCGAGGACGTCGATCGCGTCGAACTTCTTGACCAGCACGACCTTGGATGCCATCAAGAACCCGATCCAGGTCGCGAGCTGCGCCGCACCGTGCATCAGCGGCGCCACCGGGAACATGACGAGCGGACCGCGGGTGACTGCACGCTCTGCCACCTCCTCGGGCGAGCTGACCGGCGTCCCGACCGGGTCGGCGCCACCCATCCCGGCGAAGAAGATGTCCTCCTGGCGCCACATGACGCCCTTCGGCATGCCGGTCGTGCCGCCGGTGTAGATGATGTAGAGGTCGTCGGCAGACCGGGCGGGGAAGCCCTCCCGCGTGCTCTGGTTGCCGGCGATGACGTCGTCGTATCCAACGGCGCCAGGTGGCCGTTCGCCCTGCCCCACCGAGATGAAGCTCTGCAGCAGCGGTGCCTGCTCGCGCACCGCATTGATCCGCGGCGTGAACTCCGTGTCATGAACCAGGGCGACGAGGTCAGCGTCCTTGAACAGGTAGAGCAGCTCCTCCTCAACGTACCGGTAGTTCACGTTCACCGGTACGGCGCGGACCTTGAAGCACGCGACCATCGTCTCGACGTACTCCGTGCAGTTGTAGAGCTGCACACCGACGTGGTTGCCGGGCTTCACGCCGATCGACAGGAGGTGCTGCGCGAGCCGGTTGGCACGGTCTTCCAGCTCGTTGAAGGTCAGCCGGCGATTGCCGCACACCAGCGCCTCACGGTCACCGATCACGTCGACCAGCGACTCGAAGATGTCGCCGAGGTTGTACTCCACGAAGTGCTCCTAGACGGGGTTGGCGGCGAGCAAGCCGCCGAGCTCGATCAGCTGCCGGGTCGGCGTACCGAGTTCGTGCTCGATCTGCTTGCACCACAGGAAGTAGCGATGCACGGGGTAGTCGAGGTCGACACCCAGACCGCCGTGGAGGTGCTGCGTGGCGTGCACAACGCGGGTGCCGCCGTCGCCCGCCCAGAACTTCGCGATCGCGATCTCCTCGTCGGCCGGCCATCCTTCGGCGAGCCGCCAGATCGCCTGGAGAGCGGTGAGCCGGATCAGCTCCGCGTCGATGTAGGCATCAGCGGCGCGCTGTCCCACTGCCTGGAACGACGCGATCTTCTTGTCGAACTGCTCGCGCTCCGACGTGTACTTCGCCGTCATCTCCAACGCCGCGGCACAGACACCCGCGGCAACCATCGACAGCGCAGCCGTGTGATGCCGCTTGAGGTCGGTCGCGACCTCGGGGTCCGTGATCACCGCGCTGGCGGCGACCCGCACGCCGTCGAACCCGAGGTGTGCCTGCGGCTCGTGGTTGGTGGTGTGCAGCTCGGTGACGCTGCTCGCCGCGCCCTTCTCGACCAGCGCAACGACCTTTCCGGCGTCGGTGTGCGCGATGACGGCGACGACGTCCGCCTCCGCGCCGTACGGCACGAAGGTCTTCTCGCCGTCCAACACCCACCCGTCGCCGTCCTGTCGGGCGGTCACATCGCCGGGCTCGCCGAACGCGGTCGTGAGGATGGTGTCCCCCGCGGCCACTCCCGGCAGCAGCTCCGCCACCGCGTCCGGTGCCGACTTGCCGAGCACGTACGCCGTGACAAGAGTCGGCACCGCGGGGACCGGCGCGACCGCACGCCCGATCTCGTCGAACACGACGCCGAGGTCGAGGAACCCCTGACCGGCGCCGCCGTGCTCCTCGGGTACGGCGATGCCGGTCAGCCCCGATGCCGCGAGCTGCTTCCACAGCGCCGCGTCGTACACCGAACCGCCGCCTGCCTCGAGCTCCTTCAGGCGCTCGTGGGTGGCGTTCTCGGTCAGGATCTCGCGGGCCAGTCCCTGCAACGAGACCTGGTCCTCAGTAAAAGAGAAGTCCATCAGATGTCCTTGTCGTCGAGGTCTCGTTGGCTATCGGAGTGACCGCGGCATGCCGAGGCCGAAGATGGCGATCAGATCTCGCTGGATCTCGTTCGTTCCGCCGCCGAAGGTCAGGATCAGCGTGCCGCGATAGGCGCGCTCGAGCCGGCCGGCGAGGACCGAGCCCGGTGAGTCGCCCTTGAGCACGCCGGCCGCACCGAGCACCTCGAGAAGCAGGCCATAGCACTCGCAGTACTGCGTCGTCCCGTAGACCTTGACCGCGGAGGAGTCAGCGATCGAGACCTGACCGACCGAGTCCTGCCACACGTTCTTCCAGTTGAGCAGCTGCAGTGCTTCCAGCCGCGCGCGCACCTTGGCGAGATGGACCTGCACCCACTCCTGGTCGATCACCCGGCGGCCGTCCGGCAGCTTGGTCTCCTGCGCCCACCGCAACGTCTCGCTGTAGTTCTTCTCGAGATTCGCCGGTACGGCGAGGGAGATCCGCTCGTAGTTCAGCTGGGTGGTGATGATCTTCCAGCCACCGTCGATCTCGCCGACCGTGTTGGCGACCGGCACGCGAACGTCCTCGTAGTACGTGGCATAGGTGTCGTGGTCACCGATCGTGTGGATCGGGGTGTAGGAGAAACCCTCGGAGTCGGTGGGCACCAGGATGATCGAGATGCCCTTGTGCTTACCGATGTCGGGAGTCGTGCGACAGGCCAGCCAGATGTAGTCGGCGTGATCGGTGAGGCTCGTGAAGATCTTCTGGCCGTTGATGACCCACTCGTCGCCGTCCCGGACCGCCCGCGTCTTCAGGCCTGCCAGGTCGGTCCCGGCACCCGGCTCCGAGTAGCCGATCGACACGAAGCATTCCCCACCGAGGATCCGCGGCAGGATGTCGTTCTTCATCTCCTCGGTGCCGAACTGCTGGATCGCCGGGCCGATGGTGTTGATCGACAGGAACGGCAGCGGCGCGCCGGCGCGCTGCGCCTCGTCGTAGAAGACGAACTGCTCCATCCGGCCGAAGCCCTTGCCGCCGTACTCCTTGGGCCACCCGACCCCGAGCCAGCCGTCCTTGCCCATCTGCCGCACCGCGGCCATGCACTCCGGCGTGCCGAGCCCGCCGTGATGCATCGCGTTGGTGACCTCGGGCGTCACGATCGTCTTGAAGTACTCCCGGAGCTCATCCCGCAGTGCGGCTTGCGAGTCGGTGTAGGCGATGCGCATCGTTGCCAGCCCTTCCTTGGACTTGATGACCTAGAAGCCTGCGTTGGCGGTGGCGCCGCCGTCGATCACGAACTCTGCCCCGGTGCAGTACGACGAGAGGTCGCTGGCCAGGAACACGATGAGCTTGGCGATCTCGTCGGCCTCGCCCATCCGCTTCAGGCCGTGCACATGCTTGGCCACGTAGTCGCGGCCCTCCTGGCCCATGACGGCCCGCGTCATGGGAGTGTCAATCCCGCCCGGGTGCACGCTGTTGACGCGGATCTTGTCGGCGCCGTTCTCGATGGCCGCCACCTTGGTGATGCCGCGCACCCCGAACTTCGTCGCGGTGTAGGCGCCGCAGAACAAGGTGCCACCGAGACCCTCGGTCGAGGACAGGTTGACGATCGACCCGCCCCCGGCGCGCTTCATCGCGGGGATGACGTGCTTCATCCCGAGGAACGTGCCGATGAGATTGACGTTCAGCAGCAGCTGTAGCTCCTCGAGCGGCGTGTCGACGATCGAGTTGAACTTCAGGATCCCCGCGTTGTTCACCAGCACGTCGATGTGACCGTGCTGCCGCTCGGTCTCCACCACCAGGTCGACCCACCCTGACTCGTCCGCGACGTCGTGGTGGATGAAGGCGACACGGTCACCGAGCTCGTCGGCGAGCGCCTTGCCGTCGTCGTCGAGGATGTCGGTGAACACCACCGTCGCACCGCATTCGTGGAAGCGGCGCACCGTGCAGGCCCCCATCCCACGGGCCGCCCCGGTCACGATCGCGACCTTGCCCGCCAACGAGACGTTGTCGGCGACCGACGTCAGCGCACTGGTGTTCGGGATCTCCTCGCTCATTTAGGCGTTCGGCTTCTCGCTGCCGACCATCCACATCGCGAAGAACTGCGCGCCGCCGCCGTACGCATGACCGAGCGCGAGCTTCGCGCCGTCGACCTGGTGGTCACCGGCCATGCCACGAACCTGCAGCGCCGCCTCCGCGAACCGGCACATGCCGGAGGCGCCGATCGGGTTGGACGACAGAACGCCTCCCGATGGGTTGATCGGCAGGTCGCCCTTCATCGACGTCGACCCGTCGTCGACCATCTTCCAGCCCTCGCCCTCGGGCGCGAAGCCAAGATTCTCCATCCACATCGGCTCGTACCAGGAGAACGGCACATAGATCTCGGCGCAGTCGATCTCTCGCCGCGGGTCCGTGACACCGGCCTGCGCGTAGACGTCCTTCGCACAGTCGCGACCGGCGTGCGGGTTCACGACATCGCGGCCGGCACCCATCGTCGGCTCGGACCGTACGGCGGTGCCGTGCACCCAGGCCGGCGGGTTCGGCGTGCCCTTCGCGGTGTCCTCGTCCGTGAGGACGACCGCGCACGCGCCGTCTGAGGACGGGCACGTCTCGAGGTAGCGGATCGGGTCCCACAGCATCGGGGACTCGCGCACCATCTCCTCGCTGATGTCCGGGATCTTCAAGTGCGCGTACGGGTTGTTGAGCGCGTTCAACCGGTCCTTCACGGACACCTTGATGCCGATGTCGTCGGGCGCTCCCGAGCGGCGCATGTAGGCCCTGATGACCGGCGCGAAGTAGCCACCGGCGCCAGTCACCGAGCCACCGGTGAACGGGAGCCGGATCGACAGCGCCCAGGTGGCGTTCGACTCGCTCTGCTTCTCGTAACAGACGACCAGCACGCGCTTGTGCGCACCGCTCGACACGAGGTGCGTGGCCATCACGCCGGTCGAGCCGCCGACGCTGCCGGCGGTGTGGACGCGGAGCATCGGCTTGCCCACCGCACCGAGGGCGTCGGCGAGGTAGAGCTCCGGCATCATGACGCCCTCGAACATGTCAGGGGCCTTGCCGATCACGACGGCGTCGATGTCCGACCACGTCATGCCGGCGTCGTCGAGCGCCCGCTTCGCGGCTTCGCGGACGAGGCCCGCCATCGAGACGTCCTGCCGCTTCGCGGCGTACTTGGTCTGGCCGACGCCGACGACCGCAACTCTGTTGCTCATACGTCCACCTCCCCGCCCGCCGCCCTACAACGGACAGTCGCTACGCGACTGTTCATGCTGCTGCCCCTTCCAGCACGGCGACGAGATTCTGTTGCATGCAGGCACCGCTCGTCGCGGTCGCGACCGCGCGCTTGCCCGTGCCGGCGATCGACTTGGCAGCCGTGGCGAGCCGCTCCAGGCCACCGACCATCATCGGGCCGGCGGCGGTGTTGACGGGCTGCCTGTCAAGGCCGAGCGCGTCCTTCACCAGCAGCTCCTGATGTGGGTAGAGCACGTGCAGGTAGGCCTCGTCGATGTTGGTCGCACCGGCACCCTCCCCGGCCAGCTTGGTCGACGCCGACGACCCCAGGTCGCGGAGGCCGAGCATCTGCGCCTCGATCCGGTGATCGATGCCGCGGATCCAGACGGGCGTCTTGGTCAGCTCGCGGGCTCGATCGCCGGTGGCAAGGATGACCGCCGTGACGCCGTCACCGACGTACGTCGGGGTGACGTCGGGGACGTCGCCGTACCTGCCGGAGTCTCGCATCGCCTGTGCTTGTAACCCGGCCAGACCGCGCGCATCCGGCCACAGCGGCGCCACCGTGTAGGGGTCGAGTTGGACGGACAGGGTGCGGTCGAGGTCGCCGCGCGACGGCCGCGCAAAGGCATAGACGAGCGCCGTGTCGACGTGCCCTTCCTGCAGGTAGGCGACCGCCTCAGCCAGCGCGAATGCGCCGTCCATCTCGAGGTGGGACTCGCGGATCGGCGGCCATGCCCCGACGGCGTCGAGGGCGCCGACGAAGGCGAAGGTGTAGCCCTGCAGGTAGTCACTCGACCCGGAAACCGTGAAGCCGATCTCGCCCTGGCTCAGACCGACCTGGCCGAGCGCGTCGTGAATGACCGGGAGCAGCATCTCGACCTCGTTGCGCGAGGGCTCGGATGGCGTCTCGAACGTGGCCGATGCAACGATCGCGACATCGCGAAGGAAGCTCTTCATGCGCGGGGCCCCCGCGGAGTTGTGAGCGAGGCGATCAACTTCGTGGGGTGCATTACACGTAGTCCTTGTAGGTTTCGTACTCGGCGTCGGGTTCGTCGATCGGGCGGAAGTACTTGATGTTGCCGAGGTCGGGGACGAGCTCGGACTCCTCGACCCAGACCGCCTCGACCCGCATGCCGAGCCGGACCTCCGCCGGGTCGCACTCCTGGATCAGGAACATCGAAGTGATGTCGGAGCCGTCGAGCCGGATCCAGGCGGTCACGTACGGCGGGACCAGTCCAGGGCTCGGGATCTGCGTGACACAGAACGTCGTGATCGTGCCCTTGCCGGAGAGCTTGACCTCTTCATCGGTGGCCACGCCGCACATCGAGCAGGCGCCGCGCGGTGGGACATAGACCTTCTGGCACTTCGGGCATCGCTGCCCGGTGATCTCGCCCCGCTCGAGGGCCCGCAGGAAGCGCGACTGCGCGACGCCTGGCGTGAACTTGTAGTCGAGATGGATCGGCGTCTCGACGATCGTGACCGGACCCGGCGCTTCAGCAGTTTCCGACATGTCAGACCACCTCGAAGGCAGCGATGTCGGTGATGGACCCAACGCGCTCCTCGGCCCACCGGGCTTTCACGCGGGATCCTGTCGAGATCTTGCTCGGGTCATCGACGTCGACCGCTGCGAGCAGCGACGTGTCGGCGCCGTCGAGCTTCACCAGAGCCCAGGCGAACGGGTGGTCGAGCGGCTGGCCGAGCAGCGGCCGGTCGTTCCACGACCAGGTCGTCACGACGCCCTCATCGGCGACCTCGACCGTCTCACTCAGGTCCTCGCTGGTCACCGGGTCGTAGTCGACGGCCGGCACGATCACCCGGCCGTCAGCGCCGCGGCAGCCGACGATCTTGCCGTCACGCAGACCCGTCAGGAACGCGCCGATCATCGGACCGGTGGAGCGCGTGTAGGTGTACTCGATCGTGTGGTCTGCGACCAGGACTTCCTCGGTCATTCAGCCGGCCTTTGCGGGGACGAAGCGGACGGTCATCTCCTTGATGCCGTTGATGAAGTTCGACCGAAGCCGCCGCGGTTCGTTGACGAGCTCGACCCGCTCGCACTGCTGGAGCAGGGAGCGGAAGAGGCACTCGATCTCGAGCTTGGCGAGGTGACGACCGAGGCAGAAGTGCGGGCCGCCACCACCGAAACCGACGTGCGGGTTCGGCTCCCGAGCGATGTCGAACACGTCGGGGTTGGTGAACACGCTCTCGTCGCGATTGGCCGAGTTGTAGTAGATGACGACCTTGTCACCGGCCTTGATCTGCACGCCGCCGACCTCGACGTCCTGCATCGCCGTACGACGGAACATGTTGACCGGGCTGACCCAACGGACGATCTCATCGGCAGCGGTGGGGATCAGGCTGTCATCCGCCTTGAGCCGGTCCCATTGCTCGGGGTACTGGGTCAGCGCGTACATGCCACCCGAGATGGCGTTGCGGGTGGTCTCGTTGCCGGCGACCGCGAGCAACATGAAGAACAGGTCGAACTCGAGCTCGGACAGGACGTTGCCGGCCTCGTCCGGGGTGATCAGCTTGGAGACGATGTCGTCCTTGATCTCCTTGCGCTTCTCCGCGGCGAGAGCGCTCGCGTATGCCCACATCTCCGTCGCGGCGCCCATCCGCTGCTCGTCGGTGACGCCGTACTCCGGGTCCTCACCGCCGACCATGCGGTTGGACCAGTCGAAGACCTTGTGGCGATCCTCGATCGGCACGCCCATGAGCTCCGCGATGACGATCAGTGGAAGCTCGGCAGAGCAGAGCGTGACGAAGTCACCCTCGCCCTTCGCGAGCGCCAGCGCGACGGTCTCGTCGCAGGTCTGCTGGATGCGCTCCTCGAGCTTCGCGATCATGCGCGGCGTGAAGCCGCGATTGACCAGGCTGCGCAGCTTGGTGTGGTCCGGCGGGTCCTGGTTGAGCATGAACATCTGCTGCTGAGCCACCTGCTCCGCCGGGAACTCGTTGATCATCGCGGTCTTCTCGTGGGAGGAGAAGATCTCTGGGTTTCGCGAGACGAACACCACGTCCTCGTGACGGGTCAGCGCCCAGAACCCGTCCTCGCGTTGCGGGTCCGGGTGGCGGAAGACCGGCGCCTCCTGACGGAGTCGCTTCATCTGGTCGTGCGGCACGGCTTCGATGTACTGGTCGAGGTCGTAAAGGTCGATGTCAGCCAGCGAATCGGTCACGGATACCCCTCAGGCAAGAATGGAACCTGTTCTAATCTGACCCCAATCCGATCGGGCGTCAACACCTCTGGCCGAAAAAACTAGAACGTGTTTTACTTTTCTCTCGGGCCCTTTGCGATGGGCCCCGAGGGCGACTTTTCGCGCCCATCGAGACGTTCTGAGAGGTCGCAGCAATGGCAGAAGCAGTCATCGTCGAGGCAGTGCGGACCCCGATCGGCAAGCGAAACGGCTGGCTCGCCGGCCTGCACCCGGCGCACACCCTCGGCCACGTGCAGAAGGAGATCATCGCGCGCGCCGGCATCGAGGCCACCGAGGTCGAGCAGGTCGTCGGCGGCTGCGTCACCCAGGCCGGCGAGCAGGGCAGCAACATCACCCGCTACGCGTGGTTCGCGGCGGACCTCCCCCAGACTGCGGGGGTCACCACGGTCGACTGCCAATGCGGTTCGGCCCAGCAGGCGAACCACTTCATCGCCGGCCTGATCGCAGCTGACGCGAT
The DNA here is from genome assembly GCA_019239875.1 of Frankiaceae bacterium. GTDB lineage: Bacteria > Actinomycetota > Actinomycetes > JAFAQI01 > JAFAQI01 > JAFAZI01. Next base: position 7,698 of record JAFAZI010000055.1, on the reverse strand, counting down.
CGACGTCGGCATCGCGTGCGGCGTCGAGATGATGAGTCGGGTCGGGCTCGGTGCGAACGTTCTCGGCGGCCCCGGCGTACCTCGCCCAGAGCCGTGGGACCTCGACCTTCCCGACCAGTTCACCGGCGCGGACAGGATTGCCAAGGACCACGACATCAGCCGCGAGGACCTCGACGCGTGGGGTTTGCGGTCGCAGGAGCGTGCCATCCAGGCTTGGGCAGAGGAGCGGTTCAAGAGCCAGATCGCACCGATCGACGCGCCCGTGCTCGGCGAGGACGGCAAGCCGACCGGCGAGACGAAGACGGTGGACCGCGACCAGGGCCTTCGAGAGACCTCGATGGAGAAGCTCGGTGCCCTGAAGCCGGTACTCGAGGGCGGCCTGCACACGGCAGGCACCTCGTCACAGATCTCCGACGGCGCCGCCGCGGTGATGCTGATGTCGGCCACAAAGGCGAAGGCGCTCGGGCTCAAGCCGCGCGCACGCATCCTCTCGCAAGCGCTCGTCGGCGACGAGCCGTACTACCACCTCAACGGACCGGTCGCCGCGACGAGCCGGGTCCTGCAGCGGGCCGGCATGACGATCGCCGACATCGACCTGTTCGAGGTGAACGAGGCCTTCGCCTCCGTCGTGGTCAACTGGGCCAAGCAGCACAAGGTCGACGAGGACAAGGTCAACGTCAACGGTGGCGCAATCGCACTCGGCCACCCCGTCGGGTCGACCGGCAGCCGGTTGATCACGACCGCCTTGCACGAGCTCGAGCGAACGGGCGGCTCGACCGCGCTGATCTCGATGTGCGCCGGCGGCGCGCTCGCGACCGGCACGATCATCGAAAGGCTCTAAGCGGCATGGCACATCTCGAAGTCGAGCAGATCGGCCACGTGCTGGTCTTGACGATGAACCGCCCCGAGGCGCGCAACGCGCTCTCACCGGACATGATCGTCGGACTCGCGGACGCGTGGGATCAGATCGACACCGACCCGTCGATCCGCGTGGCGGTGCTGACCGGAGCTGGTGGGACGTTCTGCTCCGGCGCCGACCTGAAGATGATGAACGAGTCCGGTACGACGTCGGCCGCAGCCGAGCGGATGAAAGAGGACAGCGGGCTGCACTGGAAGGCACTGCTGCGCAGCCACCAGCTGTCCAAGCCGCTGATCGCCGCGGTCGAAGGCTTCGCGCTTGCCGGCGGCACCGAGATCCTGCAGGCGACGGACATCCGCGTGGCCGGGGAGAGTGCGGTCTTCGGCGTGACCGAGGTGACGCGCGGCCTGTTCCCGCTCGGCGGCTCGACGGTCCGGCTTCGTCGCCAGATCGGGTTCACCAAGGCGATGGAGATGCTGCTCATCGGCGAACGGGTCTCGGCCGCCGAGGCCGAACGGATCGGCCTGATCGGTCGCGTCGTACCCGATGGCGAGGCACTCAAGGTCGCCCTCGAGATCGCGGAGAAGATCGCCGCAAACGCGCCGCTGTCAGTGCAGGCGGTGAAGAAAGCGGTGCAGGCGAGCGAAGGGCTCACCGAGGCCGAGGGCCTCGCGAAGGAGCTCGAGATCGGCGTCGCGATCTTCGGCACGAACGACGCCAAGGAAGGCACGCTCGCGTTCAAGGAGAAGCGGCCGCCGGCGTACACGGGCACGTGACGGGCGACGTCACGTGACCGAAGAGCCAGGTGAGCGGATCGACTACCAGACGCCGCCGCTCGACGGCATCGGACCGGAGCTCGCGAGCTCGGTGCGGCGCCTGATGGACGCCAGTGTGCTGACCCTCGCCAAGGAGTCAGAACTTCGTGAGGTGATCGAGGCCCTCGACAAGATCTCAGAGCAGCTCGAGGGACCGAACGGTTCGCGCCTTCGCGCCGGCACCCCGTGGCCACCCCTGGAAGCCATGGGCAAGGGTGACCGTCCGCACAACCCCGTGGCCGGCCCGGCAAACCCGCTGTCCCCACCGCTGGTCGTCGAGCTCTGCGACGACGGGTCGATCACGAGCGAGATCACGATGCGACCCATCCACGAAGGGCCGCCGGGTGGCGTCCACGGTGGTTTCGTCGCTGCCCTGCTCGACCAGCTGCTGGGAACGGCGAACATCGTGTACGGCGTCGGCGCCATGACCGGCGGCCTCAACATCCGGTACCGCCGGCCGACACCGATCGGCGTACCGCTCAAGCTCACCGCGCGAACCGACCGGATCGAGGGTCGGAAGGTGTTCGCGACTGGGGAGATCACCGCCGACGGCGTCGTCACCGCAGAAGCCGAAGGCATCTTCATCCGGCCGACGCAGGACCGGCTCGCACAACACCGCGAGATCGCCGCAACCCACCACCAACCCAAGGCGCATTAGCCAACCGGCGAGTTGTCCGACAGGTGCCCACGATCCGCTCCGCCGGCACGTCTGCGCTGCTACGTTCGTCGGAATCTGCGCTAAAGGGGGAAGACATGCAGAAGATGCGGGGGAATCTAGCCTCGTTAATCATCGGGGGTCTGCTAGTCGCGGTTATCGGCGCGGGAACGGCCGTCGCCGCGACAGGTCAAGTCGTCAACATCGCCGACGGGACGAACGAGGCACACGTTGCCAAGGTCGACGCTTCCGGAGCCCTGCGGACGACCGCAGTGGTCGCTCCTCAGGGCAGGCCGCTCGCCACCCAGGGTGGGTACATCTACGACAACACCACCCAGACCTACACCACGCTCCTCCCGATCAGTACGTCGGTCGTCGCGCTGAATCGGATCATTTTCACGCCGAGCGCGACCGCCTCTGTAGGCCGCTCGGTCTCGCTGTACCAGTTCAACGTCCCGAACGGCTCCCCATGCGTAGAGAACGCTGTGACGACGTATCGGCCGCTCGGCATGTGGCGGGTCAAGCCCGACGAGACGCTGATCGACACGTTTCCCACGGCCATCGTGCTCAAGCCCGTCGCCGGGCAGTCCTGGTGTTTGGTCGGTTCCAGCATTCCAATATCGCCTGAGGCCAACTACTTCCTGTGGGCGGACGTGAGTGGCTGGGTGATCAGCGGGACCGCGCCGGCCGGCACGACCGCGTCAGCTTCGGCCAAGGCGCCAGCCCGGCCGAAATCGACCCTCGGGCGCGAGCCCCGGAGACCGTAACGCCCTCACGCAAGTCACACGAATTTGCAGGTTGTCAGGCGCAGGCAGGGCGATAGCCCTGTCACCGCATGACAAGCACTGCTGCCAGCCATTTCGGGCATGGGTGTGGGGCCGGGACGCTGAGCGTCCGGCCTGGGGATGGTGTGGCGGGGTCGGTGACGGTCGAGGGGAGGTCGTGCGGGGCGCGGGTCGGCCGGTGGGCCGCCCGCTAGGGATGCCAGCCGGGTGGTCCGGTCGTGCTGGTGGGGTCGCGGTGGACGGTGATGGTGGTGTCGGGGTGTTTGGTGATGGTCCAGTCGCTGTGGTGGATGAGGCGGTGGTGGAACCCGCACAGGTAGACACCGTTCGCGACGGATGTCTGCCCGCCGAGTGACCAGTACTGCAGGTGGTGGGCGTGCTCGGCGCGGCCGTGGCATTTCGGCCAGCCGCACCGCCCACCGCACTGGTGGAGCAGAGCGCGCAGGATCGCCAGCGGCCAGGTCCGGGTTCGTCGCCCGATGTCGAGGATCTCCCCGTCGCCGCCGAGGGTGATCGGGATGATCCCGGCGTCACACGCCAGCATCCGGGCGGTGGCGATGCTGACCTCGGTGCCGTCGAGCATCGCCCCGCCGGCGTACCGGTCGTGGAACTCCCCCGTGAGGGTGTCCCCTTGTTGCTGCAGGTCGCGTTTGAGGTCTTCCCACGCCAGGGTGAGGCTGATGTGGGGGCGTTCCCCGTTGACCTCGGGCAGCTCCCCGGCGTCCAGCGCCCGGTTCGCCAGGGAGACCAGGGCGTCGGCGCGGCGCTGCTGGGAGGTGCGGGTGTCTTCTTCGCCGCCCTTGCTCATCATCGCGTGTAGCGCGGCTTTCAGGGCGGCGGCGCCGGCCGGGTCGAGCATCCCGGAGATCGACGTCATCCCCTCGATCGTGTCCGAGACGGTGAGCCACCGGGAGTCATACCGCCGCTGATCGGCTTCCTGCTTGTCTTCGGCCCAGCCGAGGTTCTGTTTCACGTCGCGGCAGAACGCGGCGAGCGCGGACGGGTCGACGTAGGCGGCGGCGTCGACGAGGGCTTTCTCGACCACGTCCCGCAGCTCAGGTGGGGTGGAGCGCAGCAGCCGTAGGATCACCTGCGCGTGTTCCAGGTTGATCTCCCCGCGGGCGAGCGCGTCGGCGATCACCGGATGCTCCGGCATCGCCCGCGCCACCGTCATCCGCCGTGAGGCTTCCGGTTTGCTCCGGCACTGCTCCTCGACCAGCCAGCCGCGGGTTCTGCGGCCGGACTCGATCTCGGTGCTGCGGTCGATGTGCATCACCTGCAGCTGGGTGCTGATCACGGCGTCGAGGCGGTTCGACGCCTTCAGCAGGTCCTCGGTGCGTTGGATCACTGCCAGACCCGACCCGAGCTCCCGCGGGTCGACCTGCCCGAGCGCGGTGATCACCTCGTTCAGCTGGGTGATCAACGCCGCGCTCATAGAACAAAACCTAGCCGCCACCTACGACAGTTTCGGGGTCAGAAACCGTTGGTAACAAAAGAAAAACCGAAGCAAAGTTATCCCCAGAACCCCGCCCTGACGAAGTCGTACACAGCGCTGGTTTCACGCCTTGACAGGAGAGGTCAGCGCGGGATGCGTTCGGCGCGCCAGCACCAGGTCCGCATCGGGAGGTCGATCTCCGTCTCGCCGGGGAAGCGCCGCTGCAACCTGTCGCGCGCCACGTCTAGCAGGCGGTTGCGTACCGCCGGCTCGGCCGTGATCACGGCGCTGTACGTCGCAACCATCTCCACGACATCCTCGAGCGTCATGCGCCGGGTGAAACCGAACGACGCCGTCTCGGGCTTCTGATAGCCGCGCGCGTCGGCGAGACCTTCGGCCCGTCGCGCTCGATGCTGACCTTCGCTGGCGCCGTCCCATGGCGGGTCGTCAGGACCGCGGTCGAGATCGCGAACCCACTCGATGTCGCGGTCGCGGCTGGTCCAGAGGACACCGAGCCTGCCACCGTCGCGGAGGACACGCGCGATCTCCGGCAGCGCGTGGTCAGGGTCGAGCCAGTGCCACGCCGAGGCGACGAACAAGGCATCCGCGCTCCCATCCGGCAACGGGATCTGCTCGCCCGTGCCGTCAAGAACTCTCACCGTCGGCGACCGGTCCGCGAGGACGGCACGCATGCGTTCGTCCGGCTCGACGGCGATGACGGTGGGCACCCGCTCGGTCAACGCCCTCGTCATCTTGCCCGTCCCGGCTGCGACGTCCACCGCCACCTGGCAACCATCGGGAACGAGCCAGTCAACGGCAGCAGCACCGGGCGAGGGCCGGAGTCGGTCGTACTCGTCGGCGATCGCGCCGAAGGACCGCGCTCGCTGCGCGTGCGTCGACATGCCGTCACCGTACGGGTCGATACTTAACACGTGGACCGGCGACGGCAGCTGACGATGCTGATCTCAGCCTCGATGGCCGCCTTCGCCATCCCCTTCTCTCTCGTCATCGGCGGCTTGTTGGCTGTCGCCGCGCCGGCGGTCCAAACCGCCACCGCACACAGTCATCGCGATCTTCGCACCCTGAGCTACGGCTATCCCCTGCACTGGTTCAGCCAAGACCAGCGCATCCACACCGCGACCGTCTATCCAGCAGACATGCGATACGACAACCCGATGGAGGTGCCCACCTCCGTGCGCCCCGGACACCTGCTCGCGGACTGGGCGATCCTTGCCGGTGCCCTCGCCACGGCACTAATGCTCACGGCCGGCGGGATTCGATTGATCGCGGTACGTCGGTCAGCGTGAACGAGACGACGTGCGGTCGACCGCACCACGCGACCCCGCCGAATCTCACCGTGGATGCGCCGGTGGCCGACGCGCCGGATGACTGCGAGGACGACCTCCACGGGCTGTGGTTCCAGCACGCGCGAATCCTCGAGCGGGACCTCGACCGGCCGGGGCTCACTGACCTTCGATTCGAGGACTGCGATCTCTCCGCGATCGTCGCATCCGGGGCGATGCTTCGCCGTACTGTCATCGCCACCACCAGGGTCCGCGCCATCGTGTTCGCGAAAGGCCAGATCGAGGACACAATCGTCCACGACTGCCAGACGACCGAGCTCTCGCTGCGCTTCACGCGCCTTCGTCAGGTCGTCTTCCGGGACTGCGACCTGTCGGGTGTCGACTTCTACAACACGACGTTCGACCACGTCACCATCGACAGCTGCGACCTGCAGCGGGCCCAGTTCGACGCAGCCATCGTGAAGTGTCTGGCCATCACCAGCTGCAACCTCGCCGGCGTCACCGGGGTGACGGGGCTGCGCGGCGCCCAGATCGACATGAGTGACCTGCCGGCCCTCGCACCCTCCCTCGCGCACGAGATCGGCCTCAAGCTCCGCGACGCCTGACCAACCCGAATCTGACGGGGCGTCAGATGTTGTGGCAGGCTGGTGACACCCGATCTTGGAGGACTCTCGTCATGCCGATCTCGCTGCTCCGCTTCAACTTCGTGCTGCCCGGCCGAGACCCGGCGACGCTGTCCTCGATGTACCAGGCCGGCATCGAGATGGCGGCCGCGGCGGACGAGGCGGGCTTCATGGCGGTCACCGTGGAGGAGCACCACGGCGTCGATGACGGTTGGAGTCCCGCGCCGCTGACGATCGCCGGACTGATGCTCGGCCGGACCAAGAACATCCGGCTGATGGTGCAGGCCTTGCTGGTGCCGCTGAACGATCCGATCCGAGTAGCCGAGCAGGTCGCGATCCTCGACCTCGCCAGCGGTGGTCGCATCAATGTCGTCGCCGGGCTCGGCTACCGGCCGGAGGAGTACGCGGACGCCGGGGCTGACTGGAAGGGCCGCGGCAAGACGATGGACGCCTACCTCGAGGCGATCGTCAATGCGTGGTCGGGCGAGGAGTTCGAGTACGACGGCCGGCGGCTGACGGTGACACCCACCCCGGCGACGCCGGCCGCCGGCATCCTGTTCGTCGGCGGTAGCGGCAAGCCGGCCGCTCGCCGCGCCGCCCGACTAGGCCTCGGTCTGCTGCCGGCCGCGCATCTGCCCGAGCTCGAGCAGTACTACAACGAGCAGTGTGCGGAGAACGGCACGACGCCCTTCCTCATCATGCCGCCGGCGGAGACCGCCCTCACGATCATCCAGGAGGACCCGGACAAGGCGTGGGCCGAGCTCGGCCATCACCTGTTGCACGAAGCCAGCCGCTACCAGAGCTGGCAGACCGATGACGTGCACTCCGCGGTCGCATCCCACGCGAGCACGGTGGAGGAGCTGCGCGCCGAGGGCATCTACCGGATCCTCTCCCCCGAGCAGGCGATCGAGATCTGCAAGGCGGAGGGTGACTTCGCGACGATGATCTTGCATCCGCTGGTCGGCGGCATGCCGGTCGACAAGGCATGGGACACCGTCAACCTCTACATCGAAAAGGTCCTGCCCGCGCTCGCCTAGTGTCCTGAACCGTTAATCCGAGAGCAGTATTTGCTGACGCTTTCAAGGATTTGGTCGGCGGTCTTGGACCAGACGTAGGGCCGGGGGTTGTCGTTCCAGTTTTCGATCCAGCTGCGAATATCGGCGTTGAGGTCGCGGACGCTGTGATGGGTGCCGCGGCGAAGCTTCTTCATGGTGAGCTCGCC
>JAFAZI010000071.1 GCA_019239875.1 Frankiaceae bacterium | reverse complement strand
GGGGCGGCGTCTCCCCGGTCACGCCCGATCACGTCAACCCTGAGCGGCCATGGCCGCACCTCGACGACCTGGCCCGCGTCAGCGCCGACTGCGGCTATGAGCTCACCGAGCGGCTCACCGCACACCCGAAGTATCTCGACGTCCCGTGGCTCGACCCGCGACTGCGCGGGCACGTGAACGCGTTGCGTGACGACCGCGGTCTGGCCCGAACCGACGTCATGCCGGTTGGGTTGCCGTGGCAGGAACCGGACGGCGGCTGGGACGACGCCGGCCGTACCGACTTGTTCGAGTCGATCGACTCGGAGGGCCGCCGGGAGGCGACGCGATCCGACGTCGAGACCGCGTACGGCGCCTGGGAGGCGGTGCAGGTGGCCGATGCCGCGAAGCACCGGGGGAGCGCGGTGCCCGAACCGGCGGCGGTGACGCGCCTGCGGCCAGAGTTCGCCGCAGCGCTGCGGCACGCCGAGGCCGACCCTGCAGGACTCTCAGACGCTGCGGCCCTCATCCTCTTCGACGCTCTTCCCGGCGCTGAGATCGAGGCACTGGCGGCGCTGGCCGACGATCTGCGCCGTGATGCCGTCGGTGACACGGTCACCTACGTCGTCAACCGCAACATCAACTTCACCAACGTCTGTTACACCGGTTGCCGCTTCTGCGCGTTCGCTCAGCGCCGTACTGATGCCGACGCCTACACCCTGTCGCTCGACGAGGTCGGCGCACGCGCAGACGCGGCCGCTCTGGTCGGAGCGACGGAGATCTGCATGCAAGGGGGGATCTCACCGGAGATGCCGGCGACTGCGTACTTCGACCTCGCCCGGGAGATCAAGCGACGCCAACCCGCGCTGCATCTGCATGCGTTCAGTCCGATGGAGGTCGTCAACGGCGCGACGCGGATGAACCTCTCGATCCGCGACTGGCTGATCGCGGCGAAGGAGGCGGGCGTCGATTCCCTGCCCGGCACGGCGGCCGAGATCCTCGACGATGAGGTCCGCTGGGTGCTGACGAAGGGCAAACTCCCCGCTGCCACCTGGGTCGAGGTGGTCACGACCGCGCACGAGATCGGGCTGCGGACGACCTCCACGATGATGTACGGGCACGTCGACACCCCGGCGCACTGGGTGGCGCACCTGAAGCTGCTGGCGCGCATCCAGGCCGAGACCGGCGGCTTCACGGAGTTCGTCCCGCTGCCGTTCGTGCATCACAACGCGCCGATCTATCTCGCGGGCCTCGCCCGGCCCGGGTCGACGCGTCGCGAGGACCGTGCCGTGCACGCAATGGCCCGAATTCTGCTGCACGGACAAATCGACCATATTCAGACCTCGTGGGTGAAATTGGGTACTGAAGGCAGCGTTGAGATGCTGCGCGGCGGGGTCGATGATCTTGGGGGCACGTTGATGGAGGAGACCATCAGCCGGATGGCCGGGTCACAGCACGGATCGCGCCGTACCCCGGCTGAACTCGAGGCCATCGCAACCGCTGCCGGGCGCCCAGCGCGGCAACGTACGACGCTCTACGGCCAATTCGTGCCACGATCACGCAGAGCACTTGACGTGGCCGGCTGATCCGGCCAGCGCGCAGGACGGCAGGGAGTCGCGGTGACGGAAGCTAATCCAAGCGGGGGCAAGGGCCTTGGCCTGGTGAACCGGCTCGAGGCGTTGGTCCAGGAGCACACCACGCCTGATGACGGTCCAGATGTGCCGGTGGGTCCGGTCCTCGCAGCATCATTGACGGGGCTGCGCTCCGAGATGGTCGCGATGCGCGGCGAGATCGAGACGTTGCGGACAGATCTGAACCGCGCGCCGACCGACAATCCGGTCGAGGAGCGACTCGCCAACATCGAGGACACTCTCGAGGGGTTGGCCGAGCGACTCGAGGCGGTGACTCGCGGCTCGGCGACAGAGCACACCGAGCGACTCGCGATGTTGGACGACCGCGTCGCGGCACTCGCCGAATGGGTCGAGGCCGTCGCGCAAGGTCCGGTCGCCGAGCAGGCCGAGCGGCTGGCGATCGTCGACGATCGGGTGGCTGCTCTCGCCGAGCGCTTCGAGGCCGCGGGGCAGGGTGCAACGGCCGAGCTCGCGGAGCGGCTGGCGATCGTGGATGACCGGGTGGCCGCTCTTGCCGAGCGCTTCGAGGCCGTGGGGCAGGGTGCAACGGCCGAGCTCGCGGAGCGGCTGGCGATCGTGGATGAGCGGGTGGCCGCTCTTGCCGAGCGCTTCGAGGCCCTCAGTCAGGTTGCCGCGGCCGAGCACGCGGAGCGGCTGGCGATCGTGGACGCCCGGGTGGCTGGGCTTGCCGAACGCTTCGAGGCGGTAAGTAGCGGCTCGGAGCACGGCGAGTGGCTGGCGGCTATCGACGATCGCATCGCCGCGCTCGCCCAGTCCCTGCAGGCAGAGCGAACCGCCGCAGAGCAGCACCGGGAGCGCACCGGCGTTGCAATGCAGGATCAAGCCGCCGCACTCGACGAGTGGGCAGAGGCCGTCCGCGGCGGGCTCGAGGACCTCGGCGAGGCGGTGACGGGCAGCCTCGGCACGCTGAGCGCGTCGGTCAGTGCTGCGTCGACGACCGGCCGCGAGGCGGAGCGCCGCCATCTCGAAGCGCTGATCGCGGAGCTGAGCCAAACCGTCGAGGACTCCACAGGTGTGATCCACGACCAGGTCGAGGCCTACCACGCACCGATCGACGGGCGGCTGGAAGAGCTGCACAACGCGGTCCTCGACGGTTTCGGCGGTGCGCGCGCCCGGCTGCTCGAAGAGCTCGGCGGCACAGTGCAGCGGCTCGAGCAGGCGAACGAGACGACGCGCACGATGGTGGAGCAGGAGCTCGCGGAGCTGCGGGGCGACCTGGCGGACGCCCTCGACGAGGTGCGTGAGCGGGTCGAGGCGGCGGTCGCCGGCAACCACGAGACGCTGCAGTCGGTCGTGACCGACGCCCACGAATCGATCTCGTCCACCATCGCGGAGGCGAACCAGTCGATCTCGGCGAGCCTTGCGGAGGCGAACCAGTCGATCTCCGCGAGCCTGGCAGATCACCAGCAGGCCTCGTCCGGTCTCCGAGAAGGAATCGCCGCGGCCGCCGTCACCGCGCAGGACAGCGGAGCGCGCGTCGCCGACATGCAGGAGGTGGTGAGTCGTCTGGACCGGACGCTCGCCGACCTGCAGAGCGACTGGCGTCCGCAGGTCGACGCCGTCGTGGCGCAGGGCCACGCCGCCGCGAAGAGCGTCCTGGAGGAGACCCGCGCGCAGCATGACGCGGCGATCGCCGAGATCCGCAGCGCGCTGTCGGGTCAGGTCAAGTCGATCAACTCGGTCAGTGGCACGCTTGGTGGCAGCACTGACCGTCTGGTGGGCGCCGGCCAAGCCTTGCTCGCCTACCTCGCCGAGCGGGATCGGTGGCTCGAGCGCGAGCGGGACCGCGTGCTGCACGAGATCCTCGACGAGTTCGCCCAAGGCTTGTCCGCCAAGGAGCGACGAGCGGTGTCCAGCCGGATGGCGGAGGCGCTGGACCGCCGGCGCGACGCTCGCGATGCCGAGCGATTCCGTCGTACCGAGGAAGGACAGCCGGCAATCGAGATCCCGCCGCTTCCAGCGGAGATCACGGCACTCGCCGAGCCGATGGCCCCGGCCGAGCCGGAACCAGAGCCGACGCCGGAGCCGACACCCACACCGACGCCGGAGCCGGCGGCCGCATCACCCAGCCGGCCCGCTCCAGCGAAGAAAACCGCTGTATCGAGGAAAACCGCTGCGGCGAAGAAGGCTGCTCCCGCGAAGTCGCCGGCGGCCAAGAAGGCGACCAAGACCACGGCGCGCGCGACGACCCGGACGGCAGCGAAAACTCCAGCGAAATCAACGGTAAAGCCGACCAAGACCACCGCCAAGAAGGCTGCCTCGACCGCCGCAAAGCGCACCACCGCGGCGAAGAAGACAGCGTCGTCACGGACCCGCGGCAACTGATCATCGCGGAGCAATACCACCGAACCGCTTGACTTACGGGGTACGACGCGCGTGTAATTCCATGCGTGTCATTCCCCGTGGCCTGCCGCCAGCTGACCAGGACACGATGCGAGCCGGATCCCATGCCCGGCTGCCTGATGCGGATGACCGGAGGCCCCCAATGACTGAGCCGATGATCTTGATGTTCCCAGACGACGACTCGGCGCCGTTGCCCTGGCAGGAGGAGGCGCTGTGCGCCCAGACCGACCCGGAGGCGTTCTTCCCTGAGAAGGGCGGCTCCACCCGGGAGGCGAAGCGCGTCTGCAGCCGGTGTGACGTTCGCGGTGACTGCCTGTCCTACGCGCTCGCGCACGACGAGCGCTTCGGCATCTGGGGCGGGCTCTCCGAGCGCGAGCGGCGGCGCCTGAAGAAGCGCGTCGTCTGAGGCTGGCCACTGCCGGACGCCGGCCGGGGTGCACGCAGACGGGTCCATCGGGCCGATCCGTACCCACCCCGAGGACCGGATGCGCGGGACGCAATAGGCTGGGCTGTCGTCGGCAGGAGCACGGAGGCGCCGCCGACCACACCTCTTTATGACTGAGAAGCCTGCGCGTTCGCGCCAGCCGCGCCATGCGGGCCACTTTGTGACCGCCGTCCTGGTTGTTCACGACGGGACGCGCTGGTTGCCCGAGGTGCTCGAAGCCCTCGCCGCGCAGACCCGAAAGCCAGAGCGGTTCGTGGCAACCGACACGGAGAGCAACGACGGTTCACCGGAGCTGATCACCGACACGATCGGGCCCGGCACGGTCGTGCCGGTGCCGCGAACCACCACTTTTGGTGATGCGGTGCAGGCGGGGCTCGACGCCTTCGCCGACGTCCCACTGCCTGATCGCGGCACCGAGGAGCCGCTCACCGAGTGGATCTGGCTCCTGCACGACGACTGTGCGCCCGAACCCGAGGCGCTCGACGCCCTCCTGACCCGCGTGACGCAGGCGCCGTCGGTGTGGATGGTCGGTCCGAAGGTTCGGGCCTGGGACAACCGCCGGCTGCTCGAGGCCGGGCTGTCGATCAGCCCCAACGGCGTGATCGACACCGGCATCGACGGTCTCGAGATCGACCAGGCCCAGCGCGATGAGGTCGATGAGGTGCTCGCGGTCGGAACCGCCGGCGCGCTGATCCGGCGCGACGTCTGGGATCGCCTCGGCGGCCTCGACCCGGCGTGGCCGACGTACGCCGACGACATCGACCTCGGGTGGCGGATCAACTCGGCCGGTGGCCGCGTCGTCGTCGAGAGCGGTGCGGTGGTCCGTCACGTGCGCGCCCAGACGATCGGCCGGCGCAGGTCCGCGATCGACCACGGCACGCCGACCGTCACCCGCCGTCGATCTGGCATGCAGGTCGTGTTGTCGAACACCTCGGGCGTGCTGGTCCCCTTGCTCCTCGTGCGCTACCTGATCGGCGGCTTGCTTCGCGCACTCGGCCATCTGCTCGTCGAACGACGGCCGGCGTTCGCGGCCGCCGAGCTGCGCGCGGTGGCTGGTGTCTTCGCGCATCCGCAGACCATCGCCACCGGCCGCAAAGATCGCGCGCGACTACGAGAGGTCTCGCACCGCGAGCTGCGCCACCTGTTCCCGCCGGCGGCACGCCGCTGGCACTCCTCGCCGTTCTGGATCGAACGGACGCGGGTCGATCGCGGAGCACCCGCCCGCTCCACTGGGGCGATCGAGTCGGGCCCGGTCTCGGAGGAGGCAGAGTCCCTCGACCTCGGGGAGAGCATCCTCGCGCGATTCTTGCACCGGCCCGGCGCGGTGGTGTTCGTGGTCATGGCGGTGATCTCGTTGATCGCCGAGCGCCACGTGCTGACCTCGACCCTGCACGGCGGTCGGTTGTTGCCGGCGCCGGGCGGCGCCAGTGACCTGTGGTCGACCTACACCGCGGCCTTCCATCCGTCCTCAGTTGGCGCCACGACGGCCGCTCCGCCCGCGCTGGCCATCCTCGCCCTGCTCTCGACGTTGCTGCTCGGCAAGGTGTGGCTGGCGGTCGACGTGATCCTGCTCGGCGCCGTGCCGTTCGCCGCCCTGTCGGCGTACACGGCTGCCGGTTCGCTCACCTCTGCGGCGCGGGTCCGGGTGTGGGTCGCGATCGTGTACTCGCTGCTGCCCGCTCTCACCGGTGCGGTCGCCGGGGGTCGCATCGACGTGGCGGTGGTGGCGATCCTGCTCCCGCACCTGCTGCGTGCCCTCATCGCCGCGGTTCGACTCGCATCCGCGCCAGGCGGGCTGCGGCGGTCCATCGGGGCCGGACTGCTCTTCGCGGTCGCGGTCGCCTTCGCGCCGCTCCTGTGGCTGGTCGCCGTGCCTGCGCTGGTCGTCGGCATCGGGTTCATCGAACGGGAGGCCAAGGAGTCGGCGCTGGTGGCGCGCCTGATCTCGGCGCTCACCATCCTTCTCGTGCCCCTCGTCGTCCTGATGCCGTGGACCTGGCACGTGATTGCGCATCCCAGGCTGCTGCTCGACGGCATGGGCTTGCCTGAGTTCTACGTCTCGACCGCTGCACCCTCCGGCATCGGCCTCGCGCTCCTCCACGCGGGCGGACCGGCCCAGCCGCCGGTCTGGATCGGGATCCCGATCATCGCGGGTGGCCTGCTCGGCTTGAACCGGCAGAGCCGGATGGCGGTCGCACGCACCGGTATGGCGTTGCTGGTGATCGGAGTCGCCATCGGCATCGCGTTGACCCGTGACGCGGACGCCGCCGCGGCGGTTGCGGGGACCCGGCACTGGCCTGGCCTGGTGTTGCTGATCGCGGGAGCCGGCTCGCTGGTGTCGACGCTCGTCGCCGTGGTCGGTGCGCGGCCCGCCCTGCGACAGCAGGACTTCGGGTGGCAGCAGCCGGCGGTTGTCGTCGTCGTCGGCCTGGCACTGCTCTCGACCGGGTGGCTCGCGATCGGATGGATGGTGCGTAGCGCCGGGGCGCCGTTGGTCTCCGGCACGCCGCAGGTTCTTCCGCTCTTCACACAGTCAGAGCTGGCCGTTCCCAGCTCGCCGCGCGCGCTCGTGATCGCGAAGACTGGTTCAGAGATCAGGTACTCCCTGGTGCGGCGGCCGACCGGCCCTCGGCTCGGCGACGCCGACACCGCACCGATCGATGCCAACAGCCCGGCGGCAAAGCGGCTCGCCGCCGCCGTTAGCGATCTGGTCGGCGGTCGTCCCGGTGCCGGCGATGAGCTGGCCCCCCTCGACATCTCCTTCGTCGTGGCCGCCACCGACACCGCCCGTGCCGTCGCCGCCACGGTCGGCCGGGCGGACACATTGACCGTCGTCCCAGCGCCGGGCGCCACGGTCTGGCAGTCGACGTTGCCGACGGGCGAGCTGACCCTCCTCAGCGCCACCGCCGCGAGCCAGGCGCGCAACGGCGCGTCCCTAGCGGCTCCGGTCAGCAAGGTGTTGCGCGCTCGGCCCGGCTCCTCGAGCGCGATGGTTCCGGCAGGTTCCGCCGGTCGCCTGCTGGTGCTCGCAGAGCCTGCCAACGGTCATTGGCACGCATCGATCGACGGCACGTCGTTGCCGCGCGCCACCGCGTACGGCTGGGCACAGGCGTTCGTCGTACCGGCCCGCGGCGGAAAGCTCGATCTCGGCTACGGCAGCGGCAGCCGCACGGCCTGGCTCGTCGTCGAGCTCGTCACCGTGGTGATCCTGGTGGGCGCGATGCTGCCAGGGCGCCGGCCCGAGGACGAGCTGGAGGAAGTGTGAGGCGCACCTCGATCGCGGCGGTTCTCGCCGCCCTCGTCCTCCTCGTGGTCGTGGCGGATCTCACCGGATCCAATGCGTCGTCGCGCTCGATCCGGCCGACCAGGGTGCCGATCACCGCCGCCACCCTGGTCTGCCCGCAGATCAATGGGTCGCCGCCCGGGACGGTGTCTCGCGCGTCGATTGCCGACCTTGCGAGCGCACTGTCACCACCGAGCCACAGCGCCGGGAAGGTCACCGCGACCGTTCTCGCCGGCCGGAAGAGCACGGCGAAATCGGTCACGGTCGCACCGGTGCACGTGATTCACAGCGCCAGCAAGCAGTCGCAGCAGGTCGAGATCGACGCGTCCGGATCGGTGGCCGCGACGCTCGCCGGAGACGTGACGGTCGAGAACGCGACCGGGCGATCCCGAGCCATGTCGGTGGCTCGATGCGTGGAGCCTGCCACCGACTGGTGGTTCACCGGTGCCGACGGCCGGATCGGGTTCGTCGACCTTCTCGTGCTGGCCAACCCGTCGCCGACCGCGGCGCGAGTCGCGGTCTCGCTCTGGGGACAGAAGGGGCCGCACGACAACACCCAGCTCCAATCGGTGCCGATCGGCGCGCACCGCACCGTGAAGATCCCGATCGCGTCGGCGGCTCCGGACGTCGCCTCGGTGGCCGTTCACGTCCACGCGACGACCGGCACGGTCACGGCTGCGCTGCTGGAGCATCGCACCGAGACGCTGCTGTCCAACGGGAGTGACTTCATCCCCGCTGCCAACGCGCCGGCCACCACCGCCGTCGTGCCCGGCTTCGCCCCCGGCGACGGCCCCCGCTATTTGATCGTCACGGCGCCCGGTACGGCGGACGCGACGGTCAACCTTCGGCTCGAGACCAGGTCCGGGACGTTCCAGCCCTCGGGCGTCAACCAGGTCGTCGTCCGCGCCGGCCACACGCGGCCGATCAGCGTGTCGGCGCAGCTGGGCAAGTCCGGCGGGGCCGCGCTGCTGACCAGCGACCAGCCGGTGATCGCGAGCGGCCTGTCCGTGATCCCGGCGAGCGGCAAGCGCCCTGACCTCATGTGGTCGGCGGCGATCCCGCCGCTGCACACCCCGGCCGGCATCGGCAACGGCCACCAGCCGGACGGCGGTCACACGTACCTCTACCTCTCGGCGCCGGATGCCGCGGCCTCGGTGAAGGTGACAGCGCCGGGCGGGCGCGCGCGGACGATCGCGGTCCCAGCCAAGCGGTCGACCGTCACCGACATCACAGCAACCATCAAGTCGGCGGCGGTGACGTGGCCGTTCGTCGTGACGCCGCTCGGTTCAGCGCCGGTGTACGGCGTCGTCGCGATGTCGTTCGCCGGCGCTCACGGCTCGCTCGCCGCGAGCGAGCCGCTGATCGGACTGCCGACCCCGATTCCGCTTCCGCCGGTGCGCGAGGATGCCCGGGTCGCGGTCAGCTAGCGGGCCCGAACCCCGGGTCGACGACGTCCGGCTCGAGTCCCAGGTAGTTCGCGATGACTTGGACGACGATGTCGTGCACCAGGTCCTCGAGATCCTCGACGCCGCGGGCCCGGAGCTCGATCGGTTTGCGGTAAAGCACGATGTGCGTCGGCCGGCGGCCCTTGCCCGGCAGGATCTGTGCGAGCAGCACCCCGGCTGATTCGATCGCCCCGTCCATCGCGGGATTGGCCGCGTCGACGTCTCCGCTGGGCACCAGGTCGACCGCGAACTCGACGTCGGCCAGCTGCTCGCGCCAGCGGTGCTCGACGTGTTCGATCGCCGAGCTCGCGATGCGGTCGAACCGGTCGGCAGGCGAGGTCGAGATCGGCAGGCGCCGGGCCACGAGCGGGCCACGAATTCCTCGGCCACGCCGGTCACGGGTCACGGCCAAAGAATAGGAACTCGCGCCGGCAGCCGGCACGACACGGGCGATGTTGAGTGCCCGAGGTACCGGCGCGCGGGTCGCACGGGCGATACCGTCGCGCCGTGAGCCCATTGCGTCGCTGCTCGCGCACTGCCTGCGCTCGGCCCGCCGTTGCGACGCTCACGTACGCCTACTCGGATTCCACGGCAGTCGTGGGGCCGCTCGCGACGTACGCCGAACCGCATTCCTACGACCTGTGCGAGGTCCACGCAGCGGGCCTTACCGCGCCGCGTGGCTGGGAGGTCCTGCGGCTGGACATCGACGCCGAACGCGGGACGCCTGGCATCGACGACCTGGCAGCACTTGCCGACGCGGTCAGGGAAGCGGCACGTCCGACGCCGCGAGTGCCTGCCGACCTCGAGCCGGACGGTGACACCGGTCGCCGCGGACATCTGAGGGTGTTGAAGACCCCCACTACGTCCTGAGCGACGGGCTAGGAAACCACCTTCTTCTTCGTCGCTCGCGTCAAGACGTCAGCGAACGCCAGGCTGCCCTGCTCGTCAGCCCAGACCCGGTGTTCGCAGTTGTGGCAGGACGAGAAGTTGACCGGCGTGCCGTCGGTGAGGGTCATCGACAGGGAGGTGAGCCGAGCGCTGCCACATGACGGGCAGGTCGCGCCGCTGCGCGCTCCCGGGCGGGTCAGCGAGGACGGCTGGGCGGGGCGCTGGTCGGGGATCGGCGCGTTGGACTTCATGCTGGGAACTCCCGTTGGTGGGCAACTGGGGCCAGGGAGGAACTCCTGGGTGCTGGACCCCCAATGCATCGTCCAGCGGCCGCAGTCACTTGAGAAGCAGGCGTGTCGTGGACAAACCGGACATCGGCTCGACCTCCGGCTGGGCTAGCGTCGGTGAGTGGCTGGATCGCTCGCGGACATCGTCAAGGCGTACGACATTCGGGGTCTCGTGCCCGAGCAGCTCGACGAGGCGATCGCTCGAGATCTCGGCGCCGCCTTCGTCCGTCACCTCGGTGCCACCGCGATCGTCACCGGTTACGACATGCGTGACTCATCCCCGGGCCTGGCTTCCGCGTTCGCTGCCGGCGCGACCGCGCAAGGCGCCGACGTCACCGAGATCGGGTTGGCGTCGACCGACGTGCTCTACTACGCAGCCGGCAGTCTGAACCTGCCGGGCGCGATGTTCACCGCGAGCCACAACCCCGCGCGCTACAACGGCATCAAGCTGTGCCGCGAGGGCGCCGCGCCGGTCGGTCAGGACAGCGGGCTGGCCGACATCCGCGCTCTGGTTGAGGCGGGCGTTCCGGCGTACGCCGGTCCGACCGGCACGATCTCCCAACGCGACGTGCTCAGCGACTACTCGGCATATCTCAAAGGTCTCGTGCCCGGGATCCGTGACATCCGGCCACTTTCGGTGGTGGTGGACGCCGGCAACGGCATGGGCGGACTGACGGTTCCTGAGGTGTTCGCCGACCTACCGGTCGCCGTGACGAAGATGTACTTCGAGCTCGACGGCAGCTTCCCCAACCACGAGGCGAATCCGATCGATCCGGCGAACCTGCGGGACCTGCAGGCGAAGGTCCGGGAGACCAACGCCGACCTCGGTCTCGCCTTCGACGGCGACGCCGACCGCTGCTTCGTCGTTGACGAGACCGGTGGCATCGTGTCGCCGTCGGCCCTCACCGGACTGATCGCCGCCAGGGAGCTCGCCCGCGAGCCGGGCGCCAAGATCATTCACAACCTGATCACATCGCGCGCGGTGCCCGAGATCGTCATCGAGCGCGGTGGCACGCCGGTGCGCACCCGGGTCGGACACTCGTTCATCAAGGCGACGATGGCCGAGACCGGGGCGGTCTTCGGCGGCGAGCACTCGGGGCACTTCTACTTCCGTGACTTCTGGCGTGCCGACTCGGGGATGCTCGCCGCCTTGCACGTCCTCGCGGCGCTCGGCGGGCAGGCCGGCACGCTGTCCGAGCTGCTCGCCGCATTCTCCCGGTACGCGGATTCCGGCGAGGTGAACAGCGAGGTGGTCGACGCGGCGGCCGCCACCGCCGACGTCCGTAAGCAATTCGCGGACCGCGAGGGGGTCGAGGTCGATGATCTCGACGGGATGACCGTCTCGCTGCCAAGCGGCGCCTGGTTCAACCTGCGGCCGTCGAACACCGAGCCGTTGCTGCGCCTCAACGTGGAGGCAGCGGACGACGCGGCAGTCGCTGCACTGCGCGATGAAGTGCTCGCCATCATCCGGTGATCACTCGACAACTAGGATCATGACGTGGACCTCGACCCTGCCCTGCTCGAAATCCTGGCCTGCCCGAACTGCCGTGCCGACCTCTCGGTCGACGACGCCGCGAGCGAGCTGGTGTGCACCGGGTGTGGCTACGCCTACCCGGTACGCGAGAACATCCCCGTCCTTCTCGTCGACGAGGCCCGCAAGCCAGACGGCGCCTGACGGGCGCCGATGAGTGACTACGACCTCGACCGGCTCGACGACGTCGCGGGGCTGACCCGGGCTGACCCGCAGGACATGCTCCGCGCGGTCGCCACCTCCGGTGCCCAGGTGCGCGCGTCCCGCACGGCGACGCGAGAGGCGTCGCTCGACGTCCTCGGATTCCAGACGCGGCCCCGAGCGATCGTCGTCGCCGGAATGGGCGGCTCCGGGATCTCCGGTGACGTGCTCGCAGCGGTGGCCGGGATGCGCTGCCCGGTCCCGATCGTCGTGCACCGCGGCTATGGCCTGCCCGGCTGGGTCGGCGCCGCCGACCTCGTGATCGCCGTGTCCTGTTCGGGGACGACGGCGGAAACCCTCACGGCCGCCGTCGAGGCCGCACGCCGGGGCACCAGCCTGCTCGGAGTGGGCTCGGCCGACTCGCCGCTCGAGGAGCACTGCCGCAATGGTGGCGGCGGCTTCGTCCCGATCGTCAAGGAGCTTTCACCACGGTCCTCGCTCTGGGCGCTCACGGTCCCGATGTTGATCACCGCTTCGAGGTACGGGCTGGTCGACCTCGGGCCGGACGACGCTGACCTCGAAGCGGCCGCAATGCAGCTCGAGTCGGCAGCGACGTTGTGCAGCCCGGACCGCGAGTCGTTCACGAATCCCGCGAAGGCGCTGGCGGCGGAGCTGGCTGGCAGCCTGCCGTTGGTGTGGGGCACCGGGCAGGTCGGACCGGTCGCAGCCCAGCGGATGGTCTGCCAGATCGCCGAGAACGCGAAGCTCCCGGCGATCGCAGGCGGGCTCCCCGAGGCACACCACAATCAGGTGGTCGCCTTCGACGGCGCGCTCGCCGCCGGGAACGGCGACGACGACCTGTTCCGCGACCGCGTCGAGGAGGAGGACCCGCTGCGACTGCGCCTGCTACTGCTGCGTGACGACGACAACGACGAGCTCGCCAAGAAGCGCGCCCACGCATCGGCCGACGTCGCCGCTGGCCGGGGGATCAAGGTCTCGGTGCTCGGCGCCCAAGGTGAGAGCCCCCTTGAACGGATCGCGTCGCTCGTCGGCATCGCGGACTTCGCGAGCGTGTACCTGGGACTCGCATACGGCGTGAACCCGACCCCGATCGCGCCGATCGACGAACTCAAGCAGGTCCTGCAGGACCCGCGTACCCTTTAACCGACGACATTTCTTCCCCGAGCCACTCCCGAGGAGCACCTTCATGGACTACCGCGTCGCCGACCTGACGCTCGCTGACTTCGGCCGCAAGGAGATCACCTTGGCCGAGCACGAGATGCCCGGCCTGATGGCGATGCGCGAGGAGTACGGGCCGAGCGCGCCGCTCAAGGGTGCGCGGATCACCGGGTCCCTGCACATGACGGTTCAGACGGCAGTGCTCATCGAGACTCTGGTAGCCCTCGGCGCCGAGGTTCGCTGGGCCTCCTGCAACATCTTCTCGACGCAGGACCACGCTGCCGCCGCGGTTGCGGTCGGCCCCAACGGCACGGTCGACGCGCCGGCCGGCGTACCGGTCTTCGCCTGGAAGGGCGAGACGCTTGAGGAGTACTGGGAGTGCACTGACGCGGCGCTGCGGTGGCCGGACGGCGCTGGTCCCAACATGCTGCTCGACGATGGCGGCGACGCAACGCTGTTGGTGCACAAGGGCCTCGAGTTCGAGAAAGCCGGCTCGGTGCCCGACCCCTCGACCGCCGAGACCGAAGAGTACGGCGTGGTCCTCGCGCTGCTCACGAAGTCGATCGCGGAGGACGCGACGCGCTGGACCAACATCGCGAACGGCATCAAGGGTGTGACCGAGGAGACCACGACCGGTGTCCACCGGCTCTACCAGATGCATGAGCGCGGGGAGCTGCTGTTCCCGGCGATCAACGTCAACGACTCGGTGACCAAGTCGAAGTTCGACAACAAGTACGGCTGCCGCCATTCGCTGATCGACGGCATCAACCGCGGCACGGACGTGCTGATCGGCGGCAAGGTCGCGGTCGTGTTCGGCTACGGCGACGTCGGCAAGGGATGCGCGGAGTCGCTGCGCGGCCAGGGTGCTCGGGTCATCATCACCGAGATCGACCCGATCTGTGCCCTGCAGGCGGCGATGGATGGATACCAGGTGCTGACGCTCGACGACGTCGTCGAGACGGCCGACATCTTCGTGACGGCAACCGGAAACTTCAACATCATCTCGGCGGCCGACATGGCGCGGATGAAACAAGGCGCGATCGTCGGCAACATCGGCCACTTCGACAACGAGATCGACATGGCCGGTCTCGCGGCGTTGCCCGGCGCCAAGTGCGTCAACATCAAGCCGCAGGTCGACGAGTGGTTCTTCGCCGACGGACACTCCATCCTCGTGCTGTCCGAGGGTCGGTTGCTCAACCTCGGCAACGCGACCGGTCACCCGTCATTCGTCATGTCGAACTCGTTCACGAACCAGACCATCGCGCAGGTCGAGCTGTTCACGAAGACCGCGGAGTACCCGGTCGGCGTACACGTCCTTCCCAAGCATCTCGACGAGAAGGTCGCGCGGCTGCACCTCGACGCACTCGGCGTGAAGCTGACAACTCTCACCGAGGAGCAAGCGGCTTACATCGGCGTGCCGGTCGACGGCCCGTTCAAGCCTGACACCTACCGCTACTAGACCCCGCACGTGCGGTGACCGGCCGGTCACCAGCGTGGGCGAAGTGAATTTAGTGCTGTAAATGGCCTGCCAAAAACCCGCTTCGCGACACTAAATCCGCATCGCTCAGGGACAAGCCACACCGCCGGCCATTCGCCAGCGACCGTTACTGGCCCGCTGCTCAGCTGGCCGGCCGGCTGCGCCCGCTGGCCCGGCGGGGCGAAGTGAATTTAGTGCTGTAAATGGCCTGCCAAAAACCCGCTTCGCGACACTAAATCCGCATCGCCCATGGTCAGCCGGGGGGCGCGAACCCTCCAGCCGACGGAGGCGGGTCGTCCGGCCGCGGCGTGGGGTCGCTCGGCGCGGTAGCCGGCGGCGGGAAGTACGGCGCGGGCGGCGGGAACGGCGCGGGTGGCGGGAACTGCGGTGCTGGCTGTTGCGCGCCGAAGGCCCGGCGGCGACGTTCGGCGAGGACCGCGGAAATGACCGCCCACGCGGGCGCGCCGGCGGGTGGCGGGCCGACCCGGGCAACGGCTTCGGCAGCGAGCTCTTGCTCCAACCCGACCCGGGTCGCTGGCGTCAGGTCCGCCGCCCGACCGAGAAAGTGCCGCATCCGCAACGCGAGGTCATCGCTGATCCCCGACAGGTCCAGCTGCGCTGCCCACGCGGCGAGTGGCGGCGGCATCATGATCGGCGCTTCGATCCGGCCGGGGACCCGGTCCTGGATGACGACGGTTCCAGCCACCATGTCGCCCAGCCGCTTGGACCGGCTCGAAGCGATCATCGGGATCAGTGAGCCCAGGTAGTACGTGACGCCGGGCTTGTCGACGAACACGCCCATCAGCCCGCGCACGAACGCGTGGCGAAAGCGGATCGGCCCGCCGTCGTCGCGGACGACGCGCAGGCCCATTGCCGCCTTGCCGAGGGTCCGGCCGCGCCACAGGGTCTCCATCGCAACCGGGTAGCCGACCAACACCAGTACGACGCTGACCAGCAGGAACGTGATGATTGCCGACACGCTGCCAAAGTCGAACGCCGCCATGACGAAGACCAGCACGAACAGGGCGGCGTAGGAGACCAGCATGTCGATCAGCGCAGCGATCCCCCGCGACCCCACCCCTGCGAGGCGCAGGTCGATGACGACAGCCTCGCCGGTGATGACCTGATCGTCTGCCTGCATCTCGCTAGTGTCGCAACTGCCATGGACCTCGATGCGTTTGTCGCCTCACATCAAGGCGAATGGGCGCGGCTCGAGCAGCTCGCGCGGCGGGCGCGGCGGGCATCGCGAATGTCCGGCAGCGAGGTCACCGAGTTGACCGCTCTCTACCAGCGAGTGGCCACGCAGCTGTCGATCGTCCAGACCCGATCGCCAGACCCGATCCTGGTGGGTCGCTTGTCGCGGATCGTGGCGGATGGCCGCGCCGCGGTCACCGGGTCGCACTCGCCGGTCTGGCGCGACTTCTCCCGGTTCTTCGTCATCACGTTCCCGCTAGCGGTCTACCGGACCCGGCGATGGTGGGTGACCACGGCGGTCGTGTCGTTGCTGGTCGCGACCGCGTTCGGCTGGTGGATCGCCGCCCATCCTGATGTGCAGCGTGGGCTCGAGCCCGCCCAGAGCGTCCGGCAGCTGACCGACACCGACTTCGCGCACTACTACAAGGCCGCTCCGGCGCAGGATTTCGCGACGCACGTGTGGATCAACAACGCGATCGTCGCCGCCGCGGCGGTCCTCGGCGGCATCCTGCTCGTCCCTACCGTCTACGCACTGTTGATCAACACGCTGAACGTCGGCATCGACGGCGGCTACATGGTCGCGGCGGGCAAGTCCGGCGTCTTCTTCGGCCTGATCCTGCCGCACGGGATGCTCGAGCTCACGGCGGTCTTCGTGGCGGCGGGCACCGGGCTTCGCTTGGGCTGGACCCTCGTCGACCCTGGCCCCCGGCGCCGACCAGAAGCGCTGGCGATCGAAGGCAGGTCGACGATCACGATCGCGCTCGGCTTGGTCGTCGTACTCGCCGTGTCTGGCGCGATCGAAGCGTTCGTCACGCCCTCGGGTCTGCCGACGTGGGCGCGGATCGGCATCGGCGGCCTCGCCGAAGCTGGCTTCCTCGCCTACGTGTGGACGCTCGGTCGGCGAGCAGAACGCGCGGGCTGGAGCGGCGATCTGGACCTGCAGTCGCGCGGTGACATGGTCGAGGTGGCCGCGTGAACGGGAGCCGGACGCCAGGTCCGATTTCCGCCAGAGTCGGGTGCCGCCATGGTCCAGGCTGGCGCCATGATCACCACGACCCGCGCGCCCGCTCTTCCGATCCCGGCAACGACGCTCGCTCAGCTCCGCGTCCGTGACGACGCCGGGCGACGGCCCGAGGTGAGTGTCGATGAGGTGGGCGGCAGTCCACTGCGGTGCTGCCTGCGCCGAGCGCGTGCGGGCGAGCGAGTCGCGCTCGCGTCATACGCTCCGCTGCGGCGATGGGCGGATGCCACCGGCGCCGAGCCGGGGCCGTACGAGGAGGTCGGCCCCGTCTTCATCCACGCCGAGCCATGCGCCGGGTTCGACTCCGAGGAGCTGCCGTTGCTGGACGGCCGTCGCGTGTTCCGGGCATACGACGCCGCCGGCCGCATCGTGAGCGGGCACCTGGTCGAACTGACGGACGACCATGAGTCGGTCCTTGCCGAGGTGTTCGCCGGTGACCGCCGGATCGTGCTCGTGCATGTGCGGGCGGTCGAGTTCGGCTGCTTTCTCTATGAGGTGCGCTGCGCGGCCTAGAGCCGTCCCGCGGCTTTCAGGTCGAGGTATGCATCAGCGACCTTCGACGCGAACTCGGTCGGGGGTGCGGCGACGACCAGGACACCCCGTTGCCGCAGCATCGTGGCGACCCGCGAACGCTCGTTGCGCGCTGCCTCCGCCGCCGCGGCGGCGTACACCGCCGAGGCATCGGACCTGGTTCGGGAGAGCTCGTCGAGCTGCGGATCCGAGACTGCGGCCACCAACAGGGTGTGCCGTTTGACGAGGCTGCCGACCACCGGCAGCAGCCCGACCTCGATCGCCGCCGGCTCCATGGCGGTGAACCACACCACGAGGGAGCGGCGTCGCAGTCGCCGCAGCACCTGCGCCGCGATCGCGCCATCGTCGGTCTCCACCAACCGCGGCTCGAGGAGCGCGGTTGCTCGCATCATCGACGGGAGGATGTCGCCCTGCCGGGACATGTCGACGGCTACCCGTAGTCGGGTGTCATGAGCGAGCACGCCGACGCGGTCGCCCGCGTGGCGGGACAACGCGGCAAGCAACAACGCGGCGTCGAGTGTCGCCTCGAAGCGTGGCGCCCCGCCCACTCGGCCGGCAGCCGTGCGGCCGGTGTCGAGCACGAGCATCACCTGGCGATCGCGTTCCGGCCGCCAGGTCCGGATGACGACCTCGTCCCGGCGTGCTGTCGCCCGCCAGTCGATCGAGCGTGGATCGTCCCCTTCGACATACGGCCGGAGCGAGTCGAACTCGCTGCCCTGGCCGCGGACGAGTGTGACGATCGAGCCGTCGAGCTCCCGGAGCCGGGCCAGCTTGTCGGGAAGGATCCGGCGGCTCGTGAACGCCGGCAGCACCCTCACCGTCCAGGGCGCGGGGCGGGTTCGCTGGCGGCCGGCAAGACCGAGCGGACCGAGCGACCGAATCGTCACCCCGGCGGCTTGACGCTCGCCGCGCCGGGTTGGCACGAGGGTCGAGGTGAGCCGCGCCGTGTCAGCGGCTGCGACGTCGACCCGCCAGGCGCGCGGCCCGGCGCCGGCCGACGGTGGCCAGCCATCGCGCACGATGCCCCGTAGCGGTCGGCTCGTCGGGTTGCCCACGTCGAGCGTCACGCGGGCCGGCTCGCCGAGTCGCGTGCTGTCATCACCCGCGCGGCGCAGGCCGATCGCTCGTGGCGAGACCGCCATGACCAGGTCGAGTGCTACCGCCGCAAGGAGGGTGACGGCGACCACCGCGACCATCAGCCCACCGAGCGGCGCGACGAACACGAGGGCGATGCCGATCGCCGCAGCAAGGACCGCACGTCCGGTCAGCGCCATGTCAGGTGCTCAGCGGGGGACCGCAACCGACGCCAGAACGCCGTCGAGCACGCCGTCGGAGGAGACCCCCTCAAGCTCAGCCTCGGGCCGAACACTCACCCGATGTCGCAGGGTCGGGCGAGCGAGTGCTTTGACGTCGTCCGGGGTCAGGTAGTCCCGGCCGGACAGCCACGCCCACGCCTTCGCGGTCGCGAGCAGGGCGGTCGCGCCTCGGGGCGACGCGCCGAGCGACAGGGAAGGGGAGGTTCTCGTCGCGCGGCAGATGTCCACGATGTAGCCGAGGACCTCCGGTGTGGTTCGGATCTGAGCGGCGGCGGTGCGGGCTGCCGCCAGCTCGGCCGGGCCCGCGACCGCTCCGACGCCGGCGGCAGCGAGGTCGCGCGGGTTGAACCCGGCGTCGTGCCGCGCCAGGACGTTGATCTCATCGGCCCGCTCCGGCAGCGGCACCGTGAGCTTGAGCAGGAACCGGTCGAGCTGCGCCTCCGGCAAGGAGTACGTGCCTTCGTACTCGACCGGGTTCTGCGTGGCGGCGACGAGGAATGGCCTCGGCAGCGGTCGTGGCGTGCCTTCGACGCTGACCTGACGCTCCTCCATCGCCTCGAGCAGCGATGCCTGCGTCTTCGGCGGCGTGCGGTTGATCTCGTCGGCAAGCAACAGGTTCGTGAACACCGGCCCCTCGCGGAACTCGAACTTCGTCGTCCGCGCGTCGTACACCAGCGAGCCGGTCACGTCGCCGGGCATCAGGTCGGGCGTGAACTGGATCCGCTTGGACTCGAGGGAGAGGGCGGCGGCCAGGGTGCGGATCAGCAGCGTCTTCGCGACCCCCGGCACCCCCTCCAGCAGGACGTGACCCTCGCAGAGCAGGGCAACGACAAGCCCGGTGACGGCCGCATCCTGACCGACGACGGCCTTGCCCACCTCGGTGCGCAATGCGGTCAGTGCTTCACGGGCGGCGTCGGCAGAGACGGCGCCTGCCGGTACGGCGCTCACTGGTCGACCTGTGTCACGTCAGACCTCCGGGTTCTCGTGTCGTACCGCGGCCTCGAGGCGAGGCAGTTCTTGGGCGAGCCGGACAAGGGCGTCGTCGTCGCGGGGCTCGCCACCGTAGAGCAGCTGGTCGACCTCACTCGTGGACCGGCCGGTGGCCTCGCTCGCCATGGCGGTGACGGCCGTCGGGTCCTCA
>JAFAZI010000196.1 GCA_019239875.1 Frankiaceae bacterium | reverse complement strand
CGCCGAAGGTCTGTCGAACAAGGAAGTTGCCGCGCACTTGTTCTTGTCGCCGCGGACGATCGACGCGCATCTCCGCAACGTTTTCTCCAAGCTCGGCGTGACGTCGCGATCGCAGCTTGCCCGCATGTCGGTCGACGCGGGAGCTCTTGCCGGAACCTAGGCGGCGCACAGGTTTGACGCGAGACGGCGCAAGGCGGTCAGCTCGATCTGCCGCACCCGTTGCCGGGCCAGGCCGAGTTCGACGGCAACCGCTTCCGTGGTTCGCGTGACACCGTCTCGCAGACCCAGCCGCAGCTCGAGGATCTGGCGGGCACGATCTGGCAGCTGACCAAGCGTTTCGTCGAGATCGATGACGGGCTGGTCGCCGACCAGCATCTCCAACGGGTCCAGCGCGTTGGCGTCGACCAGACGGTCGGCGTATCGACCGTGTCCGTCTCTGCCGAGCGGCTCGTCAAGCGACGAGACCCACACACCCGCTGCCTGTGCGGTCTGGATCTGGCTGGGGGTGAGCCCGATCGAACGGGCGAGTTCCGCCGTGCTCGGCATGCGTCCAAGTTCGCCGGCGAGCCTCATCTCGGTCGCGCGCACCAGCCGCAACCGCGCCCGCACCCCCTCCGGCAGCCGGATCGGATGCATCGAAGCGTTGAGCGCCTTCATGATTCCGCTTCTGATCCACGGTGCGGCATACGTGGACAACCTCGTCCCTCGTCGCCAGTCGAACTTGTCGACCGCCTGGACGAGTCCGACCGTGCCTTCCTGGATCAGATCGTGCAGGTCGCAGTCTCGGGCGGGATAGGACCGCGCGATGCTGACGACCAGCCTCAGGTTGGCGGTGACCAGCCGCTGTCGAGCAGTGCCGTCACCGCTCTCGGCCCGCTGCGCGCACTCGGTCTCCTCCTCAGCAGACAGGAGCGGGCAACGCCCGATCTCGTCGAGGTAGCGGCGGAGATTGCCTGTCGTTGTCGCCATCGGTGTTCCTCTCTCGCTGACCCTTCGTGGCGCAAAACCTAGGTCGGTAGGCATCGGCTCGCATGGGTGAGATCGCCTAACTGGCTCCCTAGGCCGCACGACGCCGCAAGGTGGCCGCCCCCGCGGCCAAGGCGCCGACAGCAAACGCCAGCACGATCCCGAGGTCCTGCCACATCGCGGCGGTGGGGTCGCTCGAGCTTCCAACTGCGTCGAGGGCGCTGACGGCGTGAGTGAGCGGCAGCACGTCGGCGACATGTCCCAGCCAGGTGGCCATGCCATCGATCGGGACGAACAACCCACAAAGCAGCAGTTGGGGCAGAACGACGACCGGCAGGAACTGCACGGCTTGAAATTCGGTGCGGGCAAATGCACTGCACAGCAGGCCACAGGCGACTCCTAAGATCGCCGTGCTCAGAGCGATGATCACGACGAGTGCCGGACTTCCGGCAGTGTCCAGCCCGAGCAGCTGGTATGCGACCAGACCTGCGATGCCGGCTTGGAGGATTGCGGCGCCGGAGAACGCAGTCGCGTAGCCAACGATCAGGTCGAGCTTGCCGATCGGAAGCGTGAACAAGCGCTCGAGCGTCCCCGACGTACGTTCCCGCAGCATTGAGACGCTCGTGATGAGAAACATCGTCAAGAACGGAAAGACGGCGAGCAGCGTCAGACCGATGTGGTCGAAGCGGCCAGGCTGATTGTGGAACATGGAGTACACCAGCGTCAGCAACGAGCTCGGTACGACGAGCAGCATCGCCACAGAGCGTCGATCGTGGCTGAGTTGACGAAGGATTCGTTTCGTCGTCGCGAATGTGGCAGGTAGGGACATCACGCGGCCGCTTTCTGATCGGCGGCATCGATCAGCCGCAGGAAGACGTCTTCGAAGTCATTGGTGCGGGCAGCCGCACACAACGCGGCCGGAGTGCCCTCGGCCAACAACGCGCCGTCACGCACCAACAGCAGGCGGTCACAGCGAGCTGCCTCATCCATGACATGGCTGGACACCAGGACGGTGGTTCCGGCGTCGGCGAGCGCGCGGAACTGCGACCAGAGTTCGCGTCGAAGCACGGGATCCTGGCCGACGGTCGGCTCATCGAGGACGAGCAGCTCGGGTTTGGCCAGCAGCGCACAAGCGAGCGAGGCGCGGCTGCGCTGCCCTCCTGACATTCTCCCCACCAGACGGTCGGCCTCGTGTGTGAGGTTGACGTCAGCGATGGCTCGCTCGGCTTCGGCACGCCCGCGCCCGAGAACGGTCGCGAAGTAGTTGGCGTTCTCACGCACCGTGAGATCGCCGTAGACACTCGGAGCTTGAGTGACATAGCCCACCGAGCTCCTCAGAGCGGCTGACCCCGCGGTCCGCCCGAGCACGTTCACCGTGCCCGAGCGGACCGCCTGCACGCCGACAATGGTGCGCATCAGCGTCGTCTTGCCGCTGCCACTGGGGCCTAGCAGGCCGGTGATGCTGCCGGCAGGGATCGTGAAGCTGATCCCGTCGAGGATCCGAACTCTTCCCTTTTCGACGACGACGTCATCGATCTGCACCGCCGGGGCGCGGCGACCCGATTCCGCATAGTCGTCGCCAGACAGCTGCGAGCACTGATTCGGTCGTGGCGGCATGCGCCGACTCCGGTTCTTCATCACGGTTGGTGCGTTCCTTTCACATGGGGTGGCGTGCACGCGGCTAGGCGGCACGTGGAAGGTCGACGAAACTGCTCGGTCCGTCGTCTGATGCCTCGGGCGCTTCGATCGTTACTCGCGGGAGAACACGATCGAGCCAGCGCGGCAGGTACCACGCGCGACTGCCCAGAAGGTGCATCACGGCGGGGACCAGCAGCATCCGAACTATGAGTGCGTCGACGAGGATGGCGACACCGAGACCGAGGCCGAAAGACTTCACGGTGCGATCCGGCGTCAGGACGAAGGCCCAGAAGACCACGCCCATGATCACGGCAGCTGCGACGATGACACGACCCACAGCGCTTACGCCGGCGCGAACGGCGCCACTCGCATCGCCGCTCTTGATGTACTCCTCTCGGATTCGACTTGCGATGAAGACTTCGTAGTCCATCGACAACCCGAACAGGATTGAGAGCACGATGACCGGCAAGTAGGACGCCGTCGGTCCAGTGCGGTCCAGTCCCACGAACGACTGCAGCCAACCCCACTGGAAGACGGCAACTAGCGCGCCGAATGCGGCGAGTGCTGACAGTGAGGTCGCGATGACTGCCTTGACCGCTATCACGATCGAGCGGAACGCCATCGTCAGCACGAGACAGGTGATGCCGACGATGAAGAGCAGGAAGTACGCGAAGTTCGACATGAGCTTCGATGCGACATCCTCGTTGCTCGCCGTCTGACCACCGACGTAAGCACGGGCCGGTGAGTGCGCGAGAGTGCTGGGAATCACCTCGTCGCGCACTGTGTGTACGAGGTCAGCCGTCTCGGTCGCCTGCGGCGAGGTCGTGGGGAAGACGGCGATCTGCGCAGTGTCACCAGCGTCATTCACCGTTGGCTTCCCGACGAGGGCGACCCCGGGTGTCGCCTTCAGGGACGCCGCGAGATCCGACACTGCCCGGGTGTCGCCCTGCATGTCCACTGCGACCAGCAGCGGTCCATTGAAGCCTGGTCCGAAGCCCTGTGCGAGCAGGTCGTAGGCCTTGCGGGTCGTCGTGTCGGAGGGGTTGGTCCCGTCGTCGGCCGTACCCATGTTGAGGGACAGGACAGGAATCGCCATCACGGCCAGAGCGGCGGCGGTCGCGGCGACGACCCGCTTCGGGTTGCGTTGCACGAACGCCGAGACCTGGTCGATCTTGCCGGGTCCAGTGCGTACCCTCGGCCGGCGTATGGGCACCGGGATCCTGTAAATGCGGTGACCGATCTTGGCCAGCAGCGCCGGCAGGAGCGTGACGGCAGTGCATACCGCCACGACGACCGACATCGCGGTGCCGTAGCCCATCTTCGCGACAAACGGAATACCGACCAAGGCGAGGCCAGAGATCGAGATAGCCACTGTCGTACCAGCGAAGATCACCGCCCGGCCGGCCGTCGAACCGGCCGTTGTGGCCGCCTCAACCGGCGATTCGCCGGACTCGAGTTCTTGGCGGAACCGCATGACGATGAACAGCGCGTAGTCGATCGCGACCCCGAGTCCGATCATCACCGCGAGGATCGGCGTGATCGTGTTGAAGTTGCTGAACGCGGCCGCGATGGTGAGTAGCGCGGAACCAAGCCCGACGGACACGAGGGCGACCACAAGAGGTACGGCCATCGCCACTGCAGTGCCGAGGACGATGAGCAGAATCACGATTGCGGCGGCTAGGCCGAGCGTGTCACTCGTCTTCGAGTCGACAGCCTTGGCGTCGAGGACAGGACCGCCGAACTCGACGTCGATCGGCGTGTTTCCCACCGCCGCACGAACGTCGGGCTCGATCTGATCGATGACCGCGGCGTCGAGCTCGTGAGCGGGTTTGTCGAACTGCGCCTCGAAGAAGCCGATCTTGCCGTCCTTGCTGAGTGCGCCACCCTTCGTTGCGAATGGGTCGCCGACGGAGATGACGCCGGGGATCGCGCCGACGGCGTATTCCGCGGCCGCGATCGTCTGCCGGCCCTCGCTGCTCGTGAGTGGCGTGTCCGACGAGAACACGACGCGGGCAGCATCGCCTGATCGCTCCGGAAAGCTCGCCTTGAGCAGATCGACGGCCTGCTGAGAGTCGGATCCGGGAATGTTGCTGTCGTTGACCAGTCGACCACCCCAGACATGACTGACTAGGAAGATCGCGGCGATCGCCGCGAGCCAGATGCCGAATGTGCGCCGTGGGTGCTCGACGCAGCCGCGCACGAGCCGGGCGAGGCCGCGGCTCTTCGTCTCGTGCATGAGGATCCTCTCCAATGTGTCGTGGCCTGGCACCGCGCCAAGGCACGCAGTCGGACAATGCGCGGGCCGGCGGCGACTCGCATGGGTGAAGTCGCCTAACCCACCCAGGTCGCCGAGTCCTCCGACGGATTTCGGCTAGAAGCGCAACGTCAGCAGCCGAGTCCTCTTGTGGGACTGCTCCGGCACTGCTGGCGCCACCGTGACCGTGTCCGCCGCGTCGTCAGGGTCGTAGGTGGCGAGCAGTACGCCCGCGCCGTAGCTGAACGCCGTGGGGAACAGGTCAGCGGTCAGATGGAAGAAGCGTTCGGACTGCTCGTCCCACGTCACCTGAGTTGTCTCGAAGCAGTTCATCTCCGGCTCCTTCCATCGCGTTGACGATGAGAGATTGCTCGCGCACGAAGGTCGTCGCTTCGGTGAAACCGCCGTGTTCTAGCGGCTAGGCGACTGCGACTACAGCGGTC
This sequence comes from Frankiaceae bacterium, assembly GCA_019239875.1. Taxonomy (GTDB): domain Bacteria; phylum Actinomycetota; class Actinomycetes; order JAFAQI01; family JAFAQI01; genus JAFAZI01. Next base: position 14,042 of record JAFAZI010000196.1, on the reverse strand, counting down.
CGGCAATGGAGTCGCAGGCCTCGGTCCAAATCCTGACTTGGTCTTGACCCCCCCTTGAAGGAAGCTCCTCGATGCTGATCTCATGACTGCTGCCACTGTCGAGAGGGGCCGGCTGAGCCCCGGCACTCGGGTGATGCTGAACAAGGTCCCCGAGGTCACGATCTACTTCTGGATCATCAAGATCCTGTGCACCACGGTCGGCGAGAGTTTCGCCGACTACATCAACGAGACGCTCGGCGTCGGGCTGACCAACACGACGCTGATCTTCTCTGCTGCCCTGATCGTCGTCGGTGTGGCACAGTTCTGGGTCCGCCGCTACATCCCGAGCATCTACTGGACAGTTGTGGTGCTGATCAGCGTCGTCGGCACGCTGCTCACTGACAACCTCACTGACGGACACAACGTGCCGTTGCGCACCAGCACGATCCTCTTCTCGGTGCTGCTCGCGGTCGTGTTCGCGATCTGGTACGCGCGGGAGCGCACGCTGTCGATCCACACCATCGTGACGACGCCCCGTGAGTCGTTCTATTGGCTAACGGTGCTCGTGACCTTCGCGCTCGGCACCGCCGCTGGTGACTGGACGCTCGAGCTGACCGGTTGGGGACCTGGGAAGTCGGTGCTGCTGCCCGCTGGATTGATTGCGGCCATCTTCGTCGCGTGGCGCCTTGGGGCCGGGCCGGTTCTCTGCTTCTGGCTGGCGTTCATCCTGACTCGGCCGCTTGGCGCCAACATCGGCGACTTCCTCGGTGCACCCGCCGATGAGGGCGGGCAGGGCCTGGGAACCTTGTGGACCAGCATCATCTTCCTCGCCGCGATCCTCGCGACCGTCGTCTATCTGAGCATCACGAAGAAGGACCAGACGGAACGCGTTTACGTCGGTGCCGACGGCGTCGCGGCGGATCACCCCGGCGGCCGGTGCCTGATCGCGATCACCGATCATCCGGTCGTCACACCCGCTCTGGTAGACGCGCTCAACGCCCGGGCCAACGACCGCGCCACGCACGTGCATCTGGTGGTCACCAACCCGGCGAGCCACGAGATCACCGAGCATCACAAGCTGGCTCACCAAGCTGAAGCCGAGGTGCGCGACGCAGTCGCGCGGCTGCGTCGAGAGACCTCGGCCGAGATCACGGATTGGGCGGTGTCCATCCGGCACGACCCGATGGACGCGGTTGAAGAAACTATTCAGCGGACGAGGGTCGACGAGGTCATCGTCGCAGTCGACCATCACCGGGTTGCTCACGCGCTGCACCAAGATCTCGAGGACCGGCTGGCACACCAGCATGTCGCCGTCACCTCAGTGGGCGCGACGCCACCGGCGACGAAGGCGTAGGACCGAAGCGACGAGCGGAGCGGGAGGTGACCGGATGAGACGAGGCTCTATGCTCCGAACTGCAGCCGAAGCCCCACGGACTATGACCCATCACCTGAGAGTGCGACGGGGTGGTTGCGCGCTCGGGGGCTGAACAACGAAGGACGTATGACCAAGCCCACCAACGCCCTCACCAGACGTACCCTCCTGGCGCTCGCGGCCGCGGCGACGGCGGCCGCATGCGGCGGCAAACGCGCCGCCACACCCCACGGTCGGGCCAGCACACACACCGGCCGCGCAGTCACATCGCCCACTGCCGCGCCAGCCACCGCACCACAGCGGACGACGACACCAACCCACGGCGGACGTCCCGGGCGCCGCGGACCGGCCAGGGAGATTGCGCACGGGAGCCGTCGCCAAGGTGATGTAGCGCTCACCTTTCACACCGCCGGGGACCCGGCGATCGTGAACGCCGTCCTTCGTGCGGCCCGCCAGGCCCACGCCGGTCTGACCATGTTCGTGGTCGGGACCTGGCTCGAGGCGAACCCACAATTTGCCGACCGGATCATCAGACTCGGCCATGATCTCGGCAACCACACCTGGTCGCATCCAGTGTTGCCGGACGACGACGCCGTGATGACGCACGAGGAAGTCGTGCGCTGCCGCAATCTGCTGGTCCGGCTGACGGGCAACGGTGGGCAATGGTTCCGCCCGTCTGGCACGCCGCAGGCGACGCCATTGATCTTGCGCGCAGCCGGACGGGCTGGCTATCCGACCAGCCTCTCGTACGACGTCGACCCGTTCGACTACACCAACCCGGGCGCCTCCCTTGTGACACAGCGAGTGCTCGACGAGGTTCGGCCCGGATCGATCATCAGCTTGCACACGCTGTACGCGGGCACGGCCCAGGCCCTGCCGGCCATCCTCCACGGTCTGAAGCAGCGCGGGCTTCGGCCGGTCACCGCTCGCACTCTGCTCGGCGCGCAGGTCGCCGCATGAGCCGCGACCGAGCCGTCGGGGCGGCTCGCGTCCTCGTTGCCGGTAGTGCGGCGCTCGTGGCACTGGTCGCGTGCAGCGGCTCGAGCGGCACGGCCAGCGCGCCTACCCACTCGCCGGCCAGTAGGCCGCCCGCCACGAGCGGAGCGACAGCGTCGCCGGGTACGCCGCCAGCCGGCCGGTGGCAGGTGCTGCCAGGAATGCCGCCCGTCCTCGATCCGTCGAACATCTACGCCGCAGACGCACCCGGCAACATCTCGCCGGTCGCCCGACACGACCGGCCGCTGATCTACGTGCCGAACTCAGAGTCCAACACCGTCAGTGTGATCAACCCCCGCACGTACAAGGTCATTGCCACTCACCGCGTCGGTGCGCTTCCGCAGCACGTCACGCCATCTTGGGACCTGCGCACCTTGTACGTCCTCAACGACGAGGGCAACAGCGTCACGCCGATCAACCCGGCCAACGGCCGGTTCGGCAAGCCGATCCCGGTCGCCGACCCGTACAACATGTACTTCACACCCAACGGCCGGTACGCCATTGTCGTCGCCGAGCGACTCAACCGGCTCGACTTCGTCAACCCGCACACGATGAAACTGCGGCATGCGTTGCCGGTGCACTGCCAGGGTGTCGACCACGCGGACTTCTCCGCGAACGGCCGTTACGCGATCTTCAGCTGCGAGTTCTCCAGCAAGCTGGTGAAGATCGACATACAGGCCCAGAAGGTGGTCGGCCACCTGTCGCTGCCGAAACGCCGTGGCGCGGCGATGCCGATGCCGCAGGACGTGAAGCTCTCACCCGACGGCAAGACCTTCTACGTCGCGGACATGGCGAGCAACGGGGTCTGGATGATCAACGGCAGGACGCTGAAGGTCATCGGTTTCCGGGCTACTGGCAAAGGCGCGCACGGGCTCTACGCGAGCCGGAACTCGAAATATCTCTACGTCTCAAACCGCGATGAGGGCAGCGTCTCTCTGATCAATCTCGCGACGACGAAGATCGTGCGAAAGTGGCGGATCGGCGGCAGCCCCGACATGGGTGGCGTCTCGGCGAACGGCAAGGTGTTGTGGCTCTCGGGCCGCTATGACAGCGTCGTCTACGCGATCAACACGCGGACCGGACATCGGATCGCGACGATTCCGGTGGGCGGTGGGCCGCATGGGCTCTGCGTCTATCCCCAGCCGGGGCGCTACTCCCTCGGTCACACCGGCGTCTTTCGCTAAGCCCGCGCGACAGCAGCGTTCGGTCGCAGCCGGCCGGACGGCGCCAGGCGCCGGTTCGCTGGCTGGAGTCTCAAAGGTCACGCAGCCGCGCCGCGTCGATTCGGGCGGCGTGCCGGGTGGCGGCCAGGGTGGCACCAGCGGCGGTGAGCAGCACGCCCGCGACGGTGAGGGTGATGAACCCGCCGGGCAGCGCGGGATGCTGCGGCGGCGGGTCGAAGATCCCGGTGAGGATCTTGACGAGCTCGGCGGCGATGAGACCACCAGTGGCGAGACCGCCGAGCACACCGGCAGTGAGTACCCACCGCGCCTCGGTCCAGACGAAGCGGGCTCGTTGGCGGAAGCTGGCGCCGAGCACGCCGAGCGCGACGAGTGACCGGCGGCGTTGGATGGCGCCGACGAGCAGCACCAAGCCGGCGCTGCCGGCGGCGAGCAGCACGCCGAATGCCAGCGTGAGGCGGGCAAGCCCTCTCAGGCTGCCGGCGGCGAGACCGGACGCGGATGGGACGGCGACGCGCGGCGCGGTGATGTCATTGACCAGCGCGCCGGGTGGCGAGTGGATGGCGGCAGCGACGGCGGCAGGATGGTCGGTGCGGACCAGGAGCGTCTCGACCTGACTTCGCCCAGTGGCCGTTGCCAAGTACTGGCGGTTGGTGACGATAAAGCTGTCCAGTGGTGCTGTCGCGAACTCGGTGACGACGCCGACGACGTGGAACGGGACGGTCGCATAGTGACCGGAGGCGTTGAGCAGTCGCAGCCGGATCAGGTCACCGGGGCGCAGCTGATAATCATGGAGGGTCTCTTGGCTGAGCAGGGCCCCGTCAGGCGTGGCGGCGAGCTTGGCCAGCGCGGCATGCACCGAGCTGCCAGGTGTGAAGGCGTCCTGCAGCGGGGCGGCGCGTCCGACAGTGGCTGCGTCCACGCCGTAGAGGTCTTGCAGGTCAGGTCCGACGTAGGCGAGTCGATGGCTGACCTGTTCGACGGCTCGTACGCCGGGCACGGTGGCAGTGCTGACCGGCAGGCTTTGGGGGCTGTCGGGGGGCAGGGTGACAGAGACGTCGGAGCCGACGGTGAGGGCGACGTCGAGGTGGGCCTGCTGGTCATAGGTTGTGGTGAAGATCGCTGCGGAGACAGTGACGGCCAGACCGACCGCGAGGCCCGTGGCGCCGCGCGCGACCAGCTGCCGGCGGTGACGCACGGCGTGCTGTCGAAGGTCAGGCAGGCTGCCAGCGGGGTCCGAGGCAGGTGCGCGGCGCCGGCGGCGCAGGGCAAGCGCAGTCAGTCGCCAGACCAGCAGCGCCGCGCCGGGCCAGGCCAGGGCGGGGGCCAGGAGCGCCGCGTAGTTCACCGACGCGACCGGCACCCCTTCGGGCACGACAACGACCTGGTAGTGGCCGCGGGCGGTCAACCAGAACACCAACGCTGACCCCGCGAGGAGCAGCACGTCCAAGCCGAGCCGTAGTGGCAGCGGCGTACGGCTGCTGCCGACGTCCCGCAGGTCCTCCCCGACATCCCGCTGTTGGTTGCGAAGGCGGGTGAGCGGGACAAGCTGCACCGCGATGCTGAGCAGCAGGCCAGCGACGGCGCCCGCGATCAGCCAGCTTTTGCTGACGGTCGCCGATGCGCCGAGCGCGAGGCGACTTGCCAGCCAAGCGGCGCCGATGCCAAGTGCCGCACCGAGCAGACCGTCTACGCCGGCGATCAGGCCGATCAGAAGCGCGCAACGGCGAGGGGTGGCCCCCCGCAGCTGCAGCAGTGCCAGGTCCCTTCGTTGCCGCTCGCTCCGTAGTCCGATGACAAGGGCCGCGACGACCCCGGCGAGGATCAACCCGGGAACCGCGAGCAACAACACGAGCAGCCGCGCGTAGAGCGCGTCCTCGCGCGCACCGGACAAAGTGGCTTCGAGGTTGTCACCGACCAGCACCTGGCCGGCAAGCACGGATGCGAGGTGATCCGCGCGTTGGCGGACCAGGTCCGCCGCGGCGGCCGGGTCGTTGGGCAACCCGGTGTGGTCGAGCTGAACATGTAGCTGCCTGGTCACAGGAGCGCCTGCGGTCAATCGGTCGAACTTCGCCTTCGGGAGCAGCACGACGTTGTCGGGGGGAGCGCTGGGAGTGGCGCCGGCGGGGGCTCCCACCACCTGGAAGAAGGTGCCGGCGTTCGGCAGGTCGGTGATGCCGTTGACCGTCAGCCGGGTCTTGTTGCCGAGCAGCTTGATCCGGCTGCCGACCGTCGCTGAAAGGTTGGCGGCCGTCTGCTGTTGAAGCTGCACACCGGTCGGGGAACCGCGCAACGGGCGCAGCTGCGAGGGTGCGAGCTTTGAGTATGTCCGAGGGAGCGTGACCAGATACGCGGTCCCGGTCGTGCGCCGGCCGCCGCCCGAGGACGACACCAGGCCGGGCACCTTGGCGTAGTCGACCTCGGCCGAGCCGCGATATCCGGGGACGGACCGGACTGCCTTCGCAACCGCGCTGGGGTTGGCGCCAGCGGCGAGCTGGACCTGCCAGTCGATGGGGACCCGGGTGGCCGCAGTCCGCGTCAGCCGGGAGCCGGTCTGCGCCACGAACGACCCGATCGCAGCGGTGAATGCGACGAGTACGGCGAGGGCGAGTGCGGCGGCGATGGTCTCCGCAGGACGACGCCGGATCGAGCCAGCGACATAGCGACCGGTCACGCCACCCGCCCATGGTCCAGCTGGATGTGGTGGTCGAATCGGCCAGCGACGGCCGGGTCATGCGTGGCGACGACCAAGGTCATCTCCTGGCCGGCCTGCTCGATGAGGGTGTCGAGGACCAACCGGCCGGTCGCCTGGTCCAGCGACCCTGTGGGCTCGTCGGCCAGCAGCAGGCGCGGCCGTACCGCCATGGCGCGGGCCAACGCAACGCGCTGCTGCATCCCGCCGGAGAGCTGCCCCGGTAGCGCGTCGTCGGCATCGACCAAGCCCAGCGCGCGCAGCTGCTCGACGCCACGGCTCAGGGCCTCCGCCGGCGGAACGCCGCGCAGCCGCAGTCCCAACGAGGCGTTTTGCGCAGCCGTTAGCTCCACGATCAGCGATGGCGCTTGCGGCACGTAGAGCACGTCCGAACGGTCCAGCGAGCTGACGACGCGTCCCTCGTCAGGGGTCAGCAAACCGGCCAGCAACAGCAGGAGAGTTGTCTTCCCGGAGCCGGACCGGCCGGTGAGGGCATACTGACTGCCGGTCGAGAGCTCCACGCTGAAGTCGTGGAGCACTGTGCGACCCGAGAACGCGACCTTGACGCCGTCCACGCGCACGGCAACGTCGGTGCTGCGGAGCGTCATGCCGCCACCACCCGCCCATCGACCAGTCGGATCTGTCGATCCGCGGTGCGAGCTACTTCCGGGGAGTGGGTCACCAGCACCGTCGCGCCGCCGACCGGCCGCCACCGGGTGATGAGCTCGAGCACTGAGCGCTCCTCGGTTTCACTGATCTCGGCGGTCGGTTCGTCGGCCAGCAACAGGGTGGGCGCGCCCGCCAGCGCGACCGCAAGCCCGGCACGGGCGGTCTCCCCGCCGGACAGCGTGCGCGGCAAGCTGTGGCGCACCTCATGCAGGCCGAGCGCGTCGAGCAGGTCACCCGCGGCCGGGCCACTCCCGCCGCGGAGCCGTTCCGCGAGGCGGACGTTGTCCAAGACGTCGAGGTGGCCCAGCAGGCCGCTCGCCTGTGTGAGGACCCCGATGTGTCGCGCGCGCAGCCGGGCCGCGCCGGTCGCGCTCAGGTGGCTCAGCCGTTGCCCGGCGACATGGACGCTGCCGCCGTCGGGATGGTCGAGTCCGGCGAGTAGCGCAAGCAGCGTTGACTTCCCGGATCCGCTCGGGCCCGTCACGGCCAGCAGCTCGCCGCTCTCACAGGTCACCGATACATCCAGCAGCGCGGGGACCTCGACCTCACCACGACGGAAGAAACGGTGCAGGCCGCGGGCAACAAGTGGGCTCATCGCTGCCGAAGGCTGCTGATCATGGTGCGGTAGGCGTCGACGTTGTCCGCCCCGACCGGGCCGAACAGCTCCATGACCACGCTGTGGCCGCCCGACACCAGCTCGTATCGCTGGACCTCGTCGCGGTAGCGGCGGCCGGTTACCGGGTCGGGGGCGGAGTTGCGCCGGTAGACGATGAGGACCCCACGCCCCGCGGGCTCGCTGACGGCGCTGATGGATCTGAGTTGAAACGCGGGCTGCGTGCGCTGCAGGGCGGGCACGTCCTGCTGTCGGGCGGTTGCGGGGGACGGCGGTGTGGACTGGGTGCCTGCCGTGACCTGGACCCCGTTCAGCTTGTCCGTGAAAACAACCCCGCCGGACTGTCGGCGTTGCGCCCACCCTTCGGGATGGGTGAAGCGAAACCGGCCGCCACGGTCGCGATAGGCAACGAATGCCAGGTTGTCCGGGATGTCGCCGGGTGGATTGTTCTCCGCCGGGACCGGCGCCTGACTGCGGACGCGATGAGGCGAGCTACTGGAGGGAGTGCTCGGACGTGGGTTCGGGCTCGTCCCGGGTCCGGCGGCCGGGTTGGAACCGGAGCTGCTGCAGGCGCCAAGTGCGAAGCCGGCTGCCACAACCGTGGCGGACAGGAGCAGAGGACGGCGTGAGGTCATGAGCCCGACGGTAGGAACCGCGTGGTCAGCGAGCGGCAAGCGCCGGGTAAGGCCGACGTTTGCCTTCGCTTTGCCCCAGCGCCCTACTCTGCCGGTATGGCTGGGCCGCCGCGACAGCGCACTCTGCGCCGGCGGGTTCGCAATCAGACCATCGTCGTCGTCGTCAGTGCCCTCGTGCTGTTCGCGGTACCACTTGGGGTCGCCCTCGACGCGCTGCTGACCAGCCGCGCGCTCACGGGATTGCAGCGAGATGCGACCCGCGCCGCCGCGCTCGTCCCTGACAACGTGATCCAGAGCGATCATCCACCCGCCGCGCCGACCGGGCCCAGGTCGGTGCAGATCGGTATCTACGACGCCTCCGGACATCTGGTCAGCGGGCAGGGGCCGATGGTTTCGGCCCTCGCCGCCGCCGCGGTCGACGGACACGAGCACGACGGCCAAGACGGCTCGGACCGTGCGGTTGTTCTCCCGGTGACGTCTGACGGGACAGTGGTCGGCAGCGTCCGAGCGGCGCAGCCGACGAGTACGGTCCGGAACCGCATCTGGACCGCTTGGGCTCTTTTGACCGCACTCGCCGCCGCCATCGTCGCTGTCGCGCTGCTGCTTGCCCGCGCCGGCGCCAAACGCATCGCCGGTCCGTTCGAGCACATCACCCGTGTCGCGCGTGACCTAGGCGACGGCCGACCCATCGGCGAACCCGCGCCGTCCGGCATCACCGAGGCCGACGCGGCCGCCACCGCACTGCGCGGCAGCGCGCAGCAGATCAACGACTTGCTCGAGAACGAACGCGACTTCGTCCGCCACGCCAGTCACCAGCTGCGGACCCCACTGAGTGCTTTGCTCCTGAACCTTCAACAGACGCCACCTGACATCGCTGCTGCGCTGGAACGGGCCGAACATCTCGACAGCACCATCACGGACCTGCTTGCCCTGCGTCGCGGGAGTTCCGATGGTCGGTGCAATCCTTCCCAGGTCGCGACCCTGACTGCACGCAGGTGGGACACCGCCGATCGCCCGGTGGTCCTGCGCCTGGACGACACCCCCGACGTGGGCATGAGCGCGGCCGGGTTACGGCAGTGCTTGGATGTGCTCCTCGACAATGCCATCCGGCACGGGGCCGGGACGATCACCGTCACCGTCGAGGCCTACGGCGAGACTGTTGCCGTGGAAGTCGCCGACGAGGGCGATGGATTCAGCTCCACCAATCGCTATGGCACGGGTCTGACGTTGGCGGCGTCGTTGTCGCAACGCGCCGGCGGCGACCTGATGATTCGAGACCGCGGCCGCCACCCCGGCGTGGCACTTGTGCTCCCCGCCGCGAGCAAAGCTCCACAGCCATGACCGGTCGCCTACACCGAGTCGTCGAAACGGTAGCCGTAGCCTCGCACTGTCTCGATCCGCTCCCAACGGTCTCCGGCGTCGGCCAACTTCCGTCGTAACGCTGCGATGTGCACGTCGAGCGTCTTCGTCGAACCAGACCAGTGCTCGTCCCACACCTCGTCGATGAGCAATTCGCGGCGTACGACGGTCCCGGCCCGCGATGCCAGCGCTTGCAACAGCTCGAACTCCTTGGGCCGTAAGGAAACAGCTGCGTCGCCCAGCCACACGAGGCGCCGCGCGGGTTGAATTCGCAGGAGGCCGATCCGCAACTCGTCATCGCTGTCGGGGCGCCGCCGCAGGTGTGCCCGTAGCCGCGCCACCAACTCTGCTGGGCGGAACGGCTTGGTCACGAAGTCGTCAGCCCCACCGTCCAGTGCTCTGACCGCCGCCGTCTCATCCGACTTCGCGGTCAGCACCACTACGACCGCATCCGCGCCGGCCGCACGCAACTCCCGGCACAGGTTGAGCCCGTCACCGTCAGGAAGACCCAGATCGAGGAGGATCAGTTCCGCCGTCGCAGGGTTCGCACCGCGTGCCTCTGCCAGCGACTTCGCCCACCGAACCTCGTGGCCAGCTTCGGCGAGGAGGGCGACCAGGGCACCGCCGAGGGCGACGTCATCCTCCACCAGCAGGACATGCGCCGATACCGGTCCCGCCTCAGACATGCTCCTCCTCAGCCAGCCGACGCAGAACGGCGCCGGTCTCGACGACAGATCGCCGTCCAAGCATTGTGCCGTCCGTTGCGAGCGGCATGCTCGTCCGGTATCTCAACCAATCGGTTGACATTGATCCCAAGCGTCACTACATTTATCCTCAACCATCTGGTTGAGGATAATTTGATGAATGATTCGTTGTCGCCGGTGTTCGCAGCGCTGGCCGACCCCACGCGGCGAGACATGGTCGCCCGGCTCACCGAGGCCGATGCGACAGTTGGAGAGCTCGCCAAGCCTTACGACGTGAGTGTGCAGGCCATCTCCAAGCACTTGAAGGTGCTCGAGCAGGCCGGTCTGGTCACTCGCGTCGCGGAAGGTCACCGCAGTCCGGTGCACCTGGAGGCGGAGGTCTTCGAGCTGATGACGAAGTGGATCGAGCGTTACCGACAGCGGGCTGAGGCCCGGTACCGGCGGCTGGATGCCGTGCTGGCAGAGATGAACGACGAGACGACCGGGCGCCGGTCGCGCAAGGAGACAGCATGACCGGGACGATGACCGCCGCGATCGAAGCCGACCCGACGGTCCCCCTCATCCGCATCAGCCGCGATTTCACCGCGACGCCGGCGCAGCTGTTCCGGGCACATACCGACCCAGAGCTGTTCGCCCGCTGGGTGGGCCCGGACCGGATGCGCACCAACGTGGACTACTGGGACCCGCGCACCGGGGGCAGCTGGCGGTACGTCGCAGCGGCGGAGGGAGCCGAGCACGCGTTCCGTGGCTGCTTCCACGAGGTTCGGCCTGACCGGATCGTGCAGACCTTCACCTGGGAGGGCGCTCCAGACGAGGTCGCTCTGGAGACGCTCACCTTCGAAGACCTCGGGGACGGTCGTACTCGGCTGCACGCCCAGTCGCTGTCCGACAGCTTCGAAGCCCGGGATGGCTGGCTACGTAGCGGTATGGAGGTCGGCGTCAACGACGGCTACGCCAAGCTCGACTGCTTGCTCGCCGCCGGCGAGGTCCCGGCTACCCGCGGCGGCGCGGCGTGACGCTGCCGACGGAACCGGCCGAGCGCCATCGCGCGGTGGCCGCTGGGTTCACCGCAAGGGTGCGCGGCACCACGGACTGGGATGCGCCGGCCCCGGTCGCCGGATGGCGGGCCCGAGACGTCGTCGCTCACCTCGTCGACTGGTTCCCGGAGTTCCTCGCGACCGCCACCGGCTTGACGCTCGACCGTGGCCCATCGCCGGAGGAGGACCCGGTGGGTGCCTGGCAGGTTCACTCCGATGCGGTCCAGCGACTGCTCGACGGTCCCGAAGCGGAAACTGCATTCGCGCATCCGATGGTCGGTGAGATGCCGTTGCCGGCTGCCGTCGATCGCTTCTACATCACCGACGTGTTCATGCACACATGGGACCTGGCCCGCGCCACCGGCCAGGACGAGCGGCTCGACCCGCAGACATGCGAAGAGCTGCTCGCCGGGATGGAGCCGATCGACGAGCTGCTCCGCTCGTCCGGGCAGTTCGGCCCCGCAGTGCCCGTGCCCGACGACGCCGACGCGCAGACCCGCCTGCTCGGCTTCATCGGCCGCGATCCGATGCCAAACCCGGGCTGACCGCTTCGCGCGGTCTGGGTGCACTACGACGACGCGGCGGTCGTGGCAGCGATGACCGCTGCGGAGGTTGCGGCGGCCGCGGCGGCCTCGGCAATGACCTTTCGGACCACGTCAGCCGCCGGTACGAACTCCGCAGCCTGTGCGATCCGTCGCTTGGCATGCGCGTGCGGCTTGTCGGCAACCAGTTCGAGCAACCGTGCCGGCCCCGCCAACGCGAGGAGCACCGCCGTACGGGCATCAATCGGGCCATCGCCAGCCGCGGCCGACCGCACCCGGGCCAACGGCTCGTCCCGCGCCTCCGCAGTCAGCAGCGGGTGGGCCGTGGGCAGCCAGATCCGACGTCGCTCCCGGCCGAGCGCACCTGCTTCGACCAGACCATCCACGACACGACCTCGAGCACCGTGCAGCGATCGGTCCAATCGCGGGAACTGCCGCGTGGCTCGACGGGCTTGATCCGCGGCCAGAGCGGCGTGCACCTCACCAAGAAGCCCGTGGGGGCGTTGGCCTACCGCAACGAACTTCGAGCCGGTCCACTCGACCCTGCCGTCGATGCCGAGCTCTGCGACCAGGGCGCCAACGACACACATGCGCAGTGGCGCCTCGCTGCCATTCAACGGCCGGCCTCGTCGCGGATCTAGCGACAGCAGCACCAGCTCTTCGGCAATCAGCACCTCTGCAGTATGGGCGCCGCCACCGATCGCCGCTCAGCCATTGCGAACGGCATCGCACCGCAGGGCGCGCGGCGTCTACAGCATGGTCCAGACCGACTTCGATCGCAGATAGCCATCGAGCCCGAGCTCGCCGTTCTCGTAGCCCCATCCGGACTGCTTGAAGCCACCGAAGGACACGTCCGGGTCCCACATCATCTGGCAGTTCAAGGTCACCGATCCGGCATCGAGGCGACCGGCGAGCCGGTGCGCTCGGGAGAGGTCGCGGGTGTACACGGCTGCCGCGAGCCCGTAGGTCGAGTCATTGGCGAGAGAGACGACCTCGTCGTCCTCGTCGAACGGAGTGACGGCCACCACCGGCCCGAAGATCTCCTCTTGAAACACGCGAGTGTCCGACGAGACGCTGGTCATCACGGTCGGGTGCACAAACCATCCCGGCCGGTCGAGGCGGTGACCGCCGATGGCCACCTCGGCGCCGTTGTTCTTCCCGTCGTCGATGTACCCGAGGACGCGATTCATCTGCCGCTCGCTGATGATCGGACCGCTGTGCACCTTGCCGTCGTTCGGTCCGCCAAATCGCAGGCGGCCGGCGAACGCCGAGATGCCTTGGAGCACCGGCTCGTAGACGCCGCGTTGCGCGAAGACTCGCGATCCGGCCACACAAGCCTGTCCGGAATGCATGAAGATCCCCATCGCGGCGGCCGGGATCGCTCGCTCGAGGTCCGCATCGTCGTAGATGAGGGTCGGGGACTTTCCGCCGAGTTCGAGCATGACCCGCTTGAGGTTGCCGCCCGCCGCCTCGACGATCTTCTTGCCGATCTCGGTTGAGCCCGTGAACGCGATCTTGTCGACGTCGGGGTGCTCGATGAGTCGCTGACCCGCCGTGTGCCCCCATCCCTGCACCAGGTTGGTGACACCCTCGGGCACGCCGGCGGCCTCGAGCACCTGCTCGAAGACGAGCGCCGACAGCGGCGTCTCCTCGGCCGGCTTCAGGACGCTGCTGCACCCAGCGGCCAACGACGGTGCCAGCTTCGCGGCCGCGTTGAAGGCAGGGCCGTTCCACGGGATGATCAAGCCGACGACGCCGACCGGCTCCTTGATGGAGTACGAGTGGATCGTCGCGTCGTACCCGTTGAGCCCGCCTGACATGCGGATGTCCCGAGCAACGCCGTTGATCTTGGTGCACCAACCCGAGAAGTACCGGAAGAACTCGATGGCGGCATCGATGTTGCGGCTGGCCTGTCCCAGCGGCATCCCGGTGTTGAGCGAGTCGATCTGCGCGAGCTCGGCTGCGCGGGCGTCGAGCAGCTCGGCAACCTTCCAGAGGATCTTCGCCTTCTCCGAGCCCGGCTTGTCGCGCCAGATACCCGAATCAAAGGTCGCGCGCGCCCGTGCGACGGCGGCGTCGATCGCTTCGGCTCCGCCGTCTTTGAACTCGCCGATCTGCTCTTCACTGACGGGGTCGATGATCGCGATCGTGTCGCCGACCCCGGGCCTTTCCCGGAGCTGGTCCACGACTGCAAGCCCGGTCATATGTGAACTCCTCAAATCAGATGGTCGGTGTCGATGTCCGCTCGAGATGCGCGCGGGGG
>JAFAZI010000186.1 GCA_019239875.1 Frankiaceae bacterium | reverse complement strand
GCGGCGGCGGCGGATTGTTTGCTGCCGACGGCGTATTGCTTGGAGACGTCGGAGACTTGGGTCATGGCGGCGACGACCTGGTCGGAGGCGGAGCGTTGCTGTTGGGTGGCGACGGAGATCTCTTTGGCGGCGGTGGTGGTCTCGTCGACCATGCCGCTGATGCGTTCGAGGGCGTCGACGACGCCGCGGGCGAGGGTGGAGCCGTTGCGGACGTCTTTGGCGCCTTCTTCGCTGGCGATGATGGTGGCGGAGGTCTCGGCTTGGATCTCGGCGACGATGGACTGGATCTGTCCGGTGGATTCCTGGGCGCGTTCGGCGAGCTTGCGGACCTCGGAGGCGACGACGGCGAACCCGCGCCCGTTCTCCCCGGCGCGGGCGGCTTCGATCGCGGCGTTGAGCGCGAGCAGGTTGGTCTGATCCGCCAGGTCGTTGATCACGTCCAGGATCCGGCCGATCTCCTGGCCTTTTTCCCCGAGGCTGATCGCGCGGCCGCCGATCGCGTCGACCCGCGCGGCGATGGTGTCCATCGCGGCGACCGACGCCGACACCGCGGCGCGGCCTTCCTCGGCGTGGCGCAGTGTCTCCGCGGCGTAGCGGGCGACCGCCTCGGAGGTCTCCGCGATCTGCGCGGCGGTCGCCGCGAGCTCCTCGATCGTGGACGTGGTCTCCGACACCGCGGAGGACTGCTGCGTGGCGGACACGGCATGTTCCTCCGCGGTCGCGAGCAGCTGCACCGCGGACGCGACGATCTGATCGCCACCGCCACGGATCTGGTCCACCAGAGCGCGCAGGTTCCCCAGCGTGGACTCAAACGCCCCCGACAACCGGCCCAGCAGCTCCTGCTCCTGCTCCGAATCCACCCGCACACTCAGATCACCCTGCGCCGCCAACGCCAACGCCCGCGACAAATCCTCCACCGTCGCCTGCAACTGATCCCGCTCCGCCGCCGACGTCATGCTCTGGGTCAGCAGCCGGCGCGCGACCGCAGCGCCGAGGATCGCGACGAGCGGGTTGCATGCGCAGACGACGACGAGCGGTCCAGCCGTGTCGGCGTTCAAGTTGTGTGCCATCGCAGTGGCGCCGATCAGCACGCCGTCGTACACGAACGCCGACCCGAGCGCCATGCCGGCGCTCGGCGCGATCACCGCACTGCCCGCGGTGTTGACGAGCAGGAGCACCCAGAACGGACCGGAGACACCACCGGACAACGCCAGGAGGGCGAAGACGACACTGAAGTCGATCAAGGCGCCCGTGACGACCACCGGCAGCTCGAGGCGCGGTGCGTTGGCGCGCACGTACGCGGACATCGAGAGGATGGCGGCGCCGAGCACCCCGACGGCCAGCCAGATGTAGAGCAGCGTCGCGTGATCATGCACGGGACCCTTGCCGGTTGCCGACATGATCGCGACGGCGATCGCGGCGCCGACGAGCTTGCCGGCTGCCGCGACGGTTGAGTCGACCGACAGTCGCTCGTACATAGGACCCCTCCAGCGTGACGTTCACTCCATCGGGTCATCGGCAGGTTGTGGCCTGTGATCAAGCCTCGAACGCGCGCGTTCCGGACGAAATCCCGCATTTGCGGCGGAGAACGTCATTCTCGAAAGTGGGCAACCTGGCGGGCACCAAGGCGTAAATCGCGCTACCGTTCAGGGGTGACGGCCACCGACGCGCCCTCGACAAGTGAGGAGACGGCCGCCGGGGGGACGTGGCGGGATCGCGCGGTCGAGCGCTCGCTTCGCAACGCGCGCGCCAAGGCTGCCTCGCGATCGGACCGGTTCATCCGAGCCGCGAGCGAGATCGTCAGCGAAACCGGCCGAACCGATTTCACGGTGCAGACGCTCATCGAGCGGTCGCGGTCGTCGCTGCGGTCGTTCTACCAGCACTTCAGCAGCAAGGAGGAGCTTCTCCTCGCGCTGTTCGAAGAGATCATCGCGTCGTCCGCTGCGCAGTGGCGCGCCGAGATCGAGACCCTCGACGACCCACTCTCGGGCCTGCACGTCCTGCTCGAGCGAATCCACAAGGAGTCGGGGGCGACCGACGGCGCCGGCATGAACCGGGCGTTGTCCGTCTACCACCTCGAGCTCGCGAACAACCATCCCGCGGAGTACGCCCGGGTGCTCGCGCCACTTCGCAACCTCATCTTCGACCTGGTCCAGCGCGGAGTTGCGGATGGATCCCTCCGCACTGACATCCGGCCGGAGACGCTTGCCGTGATCACGATGCAGACGCTGGTGGGCGCCGCGCACATGCATGCGCTCGGCGCGGAGCCCGACGGCTCGCCGGTCGACAGCGAGCGGCTCTGGGACTTCTGCCTCGGCGGTCTCACCGGTCCGCCACGAGCCCCCGCGGGCACGCCACGGTGACACAGCCCCTCGATGATCATCTGTTCCGACAGCTCGACATGTCCTTCGTGCCATGCGAGCACGGCGGCGAGTTCGCGATGCGGCTTCCGGTCGGACCCCACATCACGAACACGCGCGGTGGGCTGCAAGGCGGACTGATCGCGACCCTGGCGGACGTCGTCGCGGGGATCGCGCTGCACGAGCATCTGCCGGCCGGCACGGGTGCCGCGACGTCCGATCTCAACATCCATTTCCTGTCCGCCGTGACGGTCGGACCGGCTCACGCCGAGGCGTGGATCCGCCGGCGGGGCAAGCACACCGCAGTCACGCAGGTCGAGGTGTACGACGCAGGGCGCGAGGTGCTCGCCGCGATCTGCACCTTGACCTTCGCTGTCGTTCAGCTACGCGAAGGCCAGTACGACCCGAAAGGAAGTCGAACCGCATGAACGTCGAGCTGACCTCCGAGGAGGAGGCGCTCCGATCCACGACAGCCCGCTTCCTCGACGACCGGATGCCCATCGCCGCCGTGCGCGATCTGCGCGACGACCCGGCTGGCTTCTCGATGACGTACTGGTCACAAGGCGCCGAGCTCGGCTGGATGTCATTGCTGGTGCCGGAGGATCTCGGCGGCGGGACCGTGAGCGACAACGCCGTCGCCGACCTCGCCCTCATCGCTCACGAGTTCGGTACTCACGCGGCGCCCGGGCCACTGGTTCCGTGCAATGTCGTTGTCAGCGCGCTCGCCGGCGCGGGAGACGCCCATGCTGAGGCGCTCGAAGCCTTGATGAGCGGCGCGTCGACCGCCGCCTGGTGCTACAGCGAGCCGCCGCCGAACGATGCCCTCGGTCACATCGATCTCGAGATCCGCGTCGATGGTGACGACGTCGTCATCACGGGGACGAAGCGGCCCGTCGAGAACGGTGCCGCGGCCGACCTTCTGCTGGTGACCGGCCGGACGGGCGCCGGCCTCAGCCAGGTCCTGCTCGCCGCCTCGACCCCGGGCGTCACCGTCAAGCCGTTGAGCTCCGCCGACCTCAGCCGACGCTACGCGACCGTGCACTTCGACGACGTCCGAGTGCCGGTCACCGCGGCGGTCGGCGGCGTCGGCGAGGCGGCGGCCGAGGTCGAGCGTCAACTCCAACTGGCGATCGTCGTCTCGAACGCAGAGGCCGTCGGCGCCCTGCAGCAAGCGTTCGACATGACCGCGAGCTGGGTCAACGACCGGTACTCGTTCGGGCGCCCGCTGTCGACGTACCAGGAGATCAAGCACCGGCTCGCCGACCTGTTCACCTGGCTGCAGGCAAGTCATGCGATCAACGACGTCGCGATCACCGCGGTCGGATCCGGCAGCCCAGACGCGGCGGAGCTGACCAGCGCCGCCAAGGCATACATCTCTGAGTACGGCGGCGAGCTCGTGCAGGACTGCGTCCAGCTGCACGGGGGCATCGGCGTCACGTTCGAGCACGACCTGCACCTGTTCGTCCGCCGCGTGACGGTCAACCGCGCGTGCTACGGCACGTTCGCGGAGCACCGGCGCCGGGTCGGCCAGATCACCGAAATGCGAAAGGACCGAGCGTGAGCACCGAGGTGGAGGACGTCGAGAGCTTCCGGCAACGGGCCGGCGCATGGATCCGCGAGAACCTGCCGGAGCAGGACTCGAGCATCAACATGTCGATGATCCGCAAAGGGATGTCCGACGAGGCCGAGCTCGCCGCGGTGCAACGCGAACGAGCCGTGCAGCGGATGCTCTTCGATGCGGGGTTCGCCGGAATCTGCTTCCCCAAGGAGTACGGCGGCCAGGGCCTGACCCCCGCACACCAGAAGGTGTTCAACGAGGAGATCACCGGTCACGAGTTCCCAGCCCGGCTCCAGGCGCCGTCGATCTCACCCTGTGCTGCGGTGCTGCTCGACTTCGGCACGGAGGAGCAGAAGCAGCGCCACATCCCCGCCATTCTCAAGGGCGAGGAGATCTGGATGCAGTTCCTCTCCGAGCCGAGCAGCGGCTCAGATGTGGCAGCCGCCCTGACGACGGCGGTTCGCGACGGGGACGACTGGGTGCTGAACGGATCGAAGGTCTGGACCACCGGCGCCTGGTGGTCGGACTGGGGTCTGTGCCTGGCGCGCACGAACTGGGACGTGCCGAAGCATCGCGGCCTCACGGTCTTCATGCTGCCGATCAAGCAAGACGGTGTGGATGTCCGCCGGATCGAGATGCTCAACGGGTCGATGGACTTCTGCCAGGAGTACCTCTCCGACGTCCGGGTGCCCGACTCCGACCGCATCGGCGAGATCGACGGCGGCTGGACCGTGGGCACCCGCTGGATGTTCCACGAGCGAATTCTCTTCAGCTCGCCGCTGGTCACGGTCCCATCCGGAACGACTCACAGCGGGGTCGGCGCCGGCTCCCTGGTCGAGGTCGCTCACTCGCTCGGCCGGCTCGACGATCCTGACACGCTCGACCTGATTGGCGAGGGCCGCGTCCTCGAGCTGGTGAAGTTCGCCATCCAGGGACGCGTCGGCGCGGGCATCGCGAGCGGCAAGATGAACGACCAGTCCGCCGCGATCGGACGGCTGTTCACCGGACTGACCGGAGCCCGGCTGTTCACACTCGCCTTCGACATCGCGGGTTCGACCGGCGCCGCCTGGGCCGAGTCAGACGGTCCGGCTCAGCACTGCGGCGACGACTACCTGATGCGGCAGTCCGGCTGCATCGGCGGCGGCACGCTGGAGATGGCGCGCAACGTGATCAGCGAGCGCGTCCTCGGCATGCCACGCGAGCGCTCGCTGGACCGAGACGTGCCGTTCCGCGACGTACCGAGGGGCGGCACGACGCGGGCCTAGTGCCGGATCAGCTGCCGGGCTCGCAGATCCGGCAGGGCTTCATGTTCTTCAGCTTCGCAGCGGTGACGGTTTTCAACGAGCCGTGGTTCGCCACGATCGGGCACTCGCGCAGGTGATAGTTGGTGCCACTGGGCGTCGCGACGAACTCCCCCGCGGCAGCCGCGCCGGCCGCCTCACCGGCGGCCGCCGCGGCGACCGGCAGGCCGCCCTGGCCGAGCGCCTGGAGCACCGCGCGATTGAACTCCTGCTGCTCGCGCAGCACGGCCTGATGATGCAGATCCGCCTGGTCGTAGATCCGATACAGCCAGTGCGCCCAGAAGAAGAACCCGCCGATGATCACGCCAGCGAGGCCGAGCAGCCCGCCGCTGATGATGTAGGGGATCTGCTGCTGGTCGACGCGGCCGTGGGCGGCGCCGGCCCACCCGAGGATGATCGCGGCGAAACCGAGCGGCACCAGGACCGCGCCCGCGACGATCTGCCAGGTGTTGCGCAGGTCGAGACCGGAGTCCCGCGGGCCGGCCAGCACGTCACGCAACCGGGGCCGCGCGGTCGTGGTTGTCTGCGTCGCGACCGAGCTCACGATGTTCTCCCTCGTAGCAGTTGCCAGTTGGCATAGGCCAGCAGCGGAGCGGCCAGCATGATCGACACAACGATGGCGAGCAGAACCCACGCAACGCGATTCGGCAAGCCGAAGATGTCTTTCGCGGCAGGCTGAGCCACGATCGGACTCGCCTGGGGCGGGCTGCTCGACGTCGCGCCACCCGTGCTCGGTATGCCGCCGCCGACGCCCCCGCCCCCGGTCGTGCCGCCGGTCGTCGTGGTTGACGTGTGGCCATGGCCGCCGGTGTTGGTCTTGACCGGCTTCGGTGGCTTCGTGTGAACCACGGGCAGCTTCTGGTACGGCGTCGAGGACGCTTCGACCTGGCTGAGCCCGAGGTTCACGTCGAGACCGAAGGCGTTCGGAATCGGGACCGGTGCCTGCGGCAGGATCCCTTGGAGGTTGGGGATGTGCTTGTTGAGGTAGCGGAACTGCACGCCACCGGACGTCGCCTCCGCGTGCCTGCCCTTCACCTTGTGGGTGGGCGCCACCGTTCGGATCGAGAACCCCTGCTTCTGCAAGCTGCTCAGCAGATGATTCGCGACCCCGACTGGGTCGAGCCCGAGCGGTGCCGGCTTTTTCTGGAGCTTGATCCCATTCGGCCCGATCGACGCCGGGATGCCCGCGACCGTGACGTTGCCGACGTGCGTTTTCGTGTGCTGCGTGCCTTTCTTGCCGTCCGATGTCGCGACCGCAACCGACGCCACCTGGTCGATCTTGATCAAGCCGGCCACCACGATGTTCGTCACGTTGGTACGCGAGGTAGTGATCACGGATCCGACGTTGACGATCGACTTGGTCGACGCTTTCGCGGAGCCGATCTTGAGCAGCGGTGCGCCGCCGACGCCTTTGGCCGCGCCGAGTGGCGTGCTCTCATTGACGACAGCGCTCGCGTGGGTGCCGCTCTTCGACGACTGGCTGCTCGCCGTACCGATCCCGGTCTGCGAGCCACCTGGCGGGGAGTAGGTGTCGTGGGTCCCGACGTGCACTTGGCCGGGGTAGACGGAACTCGCCACCGCGCCGTAGTTCAGGGCATCCACCAACGCTTGCGGAGCGTCGGGGTTGAAGGTCTGCAGGTCGTTGCCGCCGTTGGAGACAACGGGGCCGGGGTACGCCGGCGTAGCAGTGCTTCCGGTGGTCGGCCCCGTCTCGGATGAGGAAACGGAGTACGGCACCTGCACCTGGAGGAAGTCGCCCTTGACCGCGTCGCCGAGCGGCGCGATGCCGGGCAGCTCGACGGCGATCTGGACACCCGCCCCGAGGGCGTGGGAGTTGAAGCCGCTGAGGTGCGAGCCGGGCTCGGCGTGACCGGCGATCGCACTCGCCGGAGCGACACAGAAGGCCGCTGTCGGCAGGCCGACCACGATCACCCCTGCCAACGCCGATGCCAGGCGCCTACGGTTGGCCATCACGCAACCCCTGCCCCGAGGTAAGCGGCCGCCAGCGCATCGGAGTCCCGAAGGTCCTCCGGCTGCCCGACGCCCACGACTCGACCTTTCTCAAGCACATAGCAGTAATCGGCGAGCTCGAGCGCCGCGTCGACATACTGCTCGATCAACAACATGCTGACACCCGATGCCGCTGCGGTCCGGATTGTGTCGAAAAGCTGCTCGGTGATCTTCGGCGCCAGGCCCATCGAGATCTCGTCGAGCATGATCAGCTCCGGGCCCGCGGCGAACGCTCGAGCCATCGCCAGCATCTGCTGCTCGCCACCCGAGAGGGTGCCGGCGGCCTGCCGTAGGCGGTCGCGCAGCGCTGGGAACATGTCGAGAGCCTGCTCGACGACCGATCGCGAGTCCGCGGCGCCTCGCAAGGCGTAGGTCGCCATCTCGAGGTTCTCGGCGACCGTGAGGCTGCGGAAGATGCCCCGGCCTTCGGGCACGTGCAGGATCCCCAGCGACGAGACCCGGTGGGGCGCTAGTCGATCGATCGACCGACCCCGGAACCTGATGTGGCCGCGTTCAGGGCGGACCAGGCCGGAGATGGTGCGAAGCGTCGTCGTCTTGCCGGCGCCGTTGGGTCCGAGCAGCGCGACGACGCAGCCCTCGGGTACGACGAGGCTGACGTCGGACAGTGCCTTCATGGACCCGTAGGACACGGAGACGCCGTCGAGCTCGAGTAGTGCTGTCATGCGGCGGGCTCCCCGAGGTAGGCAGCGATGACCGCTGGGTCGTTGCGCACCTCGTCCGGCGCACCGCAGGCGATCCGCTTGCCGAAGTCGAGCACCGTGATCATGCGGCAGACATCCATCACGAGCCGGACGTCGTGCTCCACCATGAGGACGGCAGGTGCGCCACGGCCGTCCTCGGACTGGACTGCTTGCTCCGGGTCCGTCACCTCGACCAGGATCTCCTTGAAGTGCGCCGTCTCCTTGGCGTCGAGCCCGGAGCTCGGCTCGTCGAGCAGCAGCAGTCGTGGGCGGGTGCACAGCGCTCGACCCAGCTCGACCATCCGGCCGATGCCGGTCGGCAGCTCGCCGGTCTGCCGACCCGCGACCGCACCGAGCTGAAGGCGGGCGATGACCTCGTCGACCAGCTGTCGACCTTCGCTCTGCCGGCGCCCCATGACCCCGCCAGGGATGCTCGCCTCCCACGCGGCCAACAGGTTGTCCCGGACCGTCATCCCGCCGAACAGCTCGAGGCGCTGGAAAGTGCGGGACATGCCGGCGCGCGCGCGTCGATGCGGCGACCAGCGGCTGATGTCCTGCCCGTCATATGCCACAGACCCGGAGGTCGGCCGGTTCAGCCCGGTCAGCACGTTGAACAGCGTGGTCTTTCCAGCACCGTTCGGTCCGATGAGACCGGTGATTCCCACCGGCGCGACCTCGAGATCGATGTTGTCGTTGGCGACCAGGCCACCAAACCGCACGGTGATCCCCGAGGCGGTCAGCAGGGGTTCAGACACTGGGACGCACCGCCTGGGGGCTCGACGTCCGCCCGGCGACCGGCGTTCGCGGGCGGCGGCCGATCCGGTAGAGCAGCGCCGCGCTCTTCTGGAACTGGTTCAGCATCACACGCCCGATGCCGTCGGGCTCTTGCGCGATTGCGATGACAGCAAGGGCGATGCCGAGCGGCAGGTACTTGTTCACGGTGGCCGGCACCGGCAGCAGCCTGACGACGTAGAAGCCCGCCGCGATGACCGCACCACTGATCAGCGTCCGGCCGCCGATCACCACGACGAGCAGGAGCTGTAGCGACGTGTCGAACGAGAAGTTGGCCGGAATGACCGTCTGTTGGGTGACCGCCAGCAGCGCCCCGCCCACAGCTGCGATCGCGGCGCAGGCCGCGAAGACGGCAAGCTTGGTGACGGTCAGACTCGCCCCGAGGGTGGCGGCGGCGTTCGGCGAGTCGCGGACCATCTGCAGCCGCCGGCCGACCGGGCCGTGTCGCAGCCAGAGCGCGAACAGTCCGGTGACGCCGAGCGCGACGGCACACAGGTAGTACTGCGACGTCGCCGTGTCGAAGCTGATCGGCCCGAGTTTCGCCTCCGTCAGGTCCAGCCCTGTGAGGCCGCCGCTGATCGAGGCGGAGGCAAACACAATGCTGTCCATCACCAGCGCGAAGGCCATCGTGGCGAGCGCGAGGAACAGGCCGGACAGCCGCAGTGACGGGATCCCGACGAGCAGGCTCACCGGCACGGCGATCAAGATTCCGAATAGCACTCCCAGCGGGAAGTAGAGCGCGCCGAGGCTGGCCACCGTGTGTGCCGTCGTGAACGCGCCCACCCCGGCGAAGCTCATCTGCGCGATCGAGATCTGGCCGGTCCAGCCGGTCAACACCACCACGGTGATCGCCACGACGCCGTAGGCCATCGCCTGCGCCAGGGCACCGACCGTCGAGTCGGCGAAAACTTGCGGCCCGAGCACGAGCGCAAGGATCAGGGCGACGGCTCCGACGACGTACCCCCGCCAAGGGTCGGCCACGGCACGCGATGTCGTCGCGCGCAGCGACGACTTCACCTCGGTCAGGCGCTTGCCGTAGACGACGAGCAGCACGAACAGCGCAAGGTAAGGCAGCGACGTCTCGAACTTCGCGAGGGACCCGGAGCTGCCGTACTTCTGCAAGATGTTGATGGTGAGGCCGAGGGTCAGCGAGCCCGCGAATGCGAGACCGAGATTCGTGAGCCGGCCGAACACGGCAGGGGCGAAGGAATAGATCACCAGGAACGGCAGGACGTAGGTGACCAGGTTCTCCTGGACCGACAGGAGCACGCCGGCGACCGCCGCGAACACCGTCGAGATGATCCACGCGGCGCGACCGATGGTCCGGGCATTGACAGCGATCAGGCCCGCGAGGTCGCGGTTGTCGACCACGGCGCGCATCGCCGTACCGAGGCGAGTCCACCGCTGCATCGCATACAGACCGAGGCCCATGACGATCGCGAGGATGAACGTGCCGGCCTCGTTCCAGGTGACGGAGACGTTCGATGTAAGTCCGAAGGAACCGTGCGAGAACACCGTCGACAGGTTGCGCACGGAGTCATCCGGATGCCGGACGAAGACGAGGTTCACGATCGTCGTGAAAAACGCGAGTACACCGAGGCAGACGACGATCTGGACCTCTGCGCTCTGTTGCGACAGCAACCGGAACAACAGCTCGAGGATCAGCCCGAGGAGCGGGGCGATGACCAGGAGAAGCAGCGGAATCGCGATCCACTGGTCAAGCCCCCAGCCGTCCCGCAGCTGCCAGAACACATACGCGCAGAACATCGCGATGCCGCCATAGGCGAAGTTGAAGACACCGGTTGTCTTGTAGGTGAGGACGATCCCCAGCGACGCGAGAGCGTAGATCGACCCGGCGAACAGACCGAGGACGATGAACTGGAGCACGGCTCAGGCCGGTCCGACGTCGACCAGCGTGCCCTGGCACGGGATGCCGCCGTTGGGTGGCCAGACGCGGTACCAGTTGGACCCCTTGACCGCCGCACCCATGTAGCACTTCGCCGTACCGCGGCTGCTCGGGGTGTACGGACCGAAGATGCCGCCCGTGGTCCAGTTCTTGATCGCCGCGAGCTCGCGGACGAGCGACTCCCGGGTGGGATTACGGCCCGCCTTGATCAGCGCGTAGAAGAACATCTGCGCGTCCGCCCAGGACTCGATGCTGAAGCCGTTGACCGGCTTGCCCGGCTCGTAGGTTCGCATCTCCTGCTGGAACAACCGCATGACGGGGTTCGACGTCTCGGTGAATGGAGTGAACGGCAGGTAGACCTGCAGGCCTTGCGCGGCGGACTGGCCCGCGATCTTGATCTGCTGTGTCGTGTAGGCACCCTGCGTCGTCAGGATCAGCTTCGGGTTCCAGTGCTGGTCCTGCGCGTCACGCAGCAAGTCGGCGTTGCCCACGGTGTCCATGACGACGAACACGCCGCCACACCCTTTGGACTTCATCGACGCAACGACCGAGCCCATGGTGGCACCGGGCGCGGGCGGCACTGAGTAGTTCGTGTAACACGTCTTGACTCCGGCCCGGTTGAACAGCACCGCGTACTGCTCGGCGACTTGGGCGGCGATGGGGATGCCGTAGGCGATGAACGCCATGCTGCTCGGCATCTGGTGGTACTTCTTCAAGCCGGTCACGAGGGTGTTGTAGAGGAACGAGCGACCGTTGCGCACGACGACGCTGCCACCGTCGGCCGACCAGAACGTCGGCGCGTTGCCGCGGTTGGTGTTCGCGTTACGGCCGATGTCGGGGATGCCGGCCTTCACCATGGCGGGCACGCCGCCGTTGTCGCCGTCGGAGGTCGAGCCGAGGAAGGCGAAGACCTTGGGGATCAGATACTCGATCTCGGAGGAGTGGGTGCTCGCGGACTGCTGATCGTCCTGGATGTTGAGGATGATCTTGCGGCCGCAGATGCCGCCGAAATGGTTGACCGCGTTGACCGCAGCGGTGACCGCCTGAACCGCCGGCTCGAACACGCCGGAGACGGCGCCGGTGATGCCACTGACGTTGCCAAGCGTGATCGAGGTCGGGGTGATGCCCGTGTCCGATGCCTTGTTGCCCGACGTTCCCTGGCAGTACGACGCCTCGGCCTGCGGGTCGAAGTTGAAGTTCTGCGGCGTCAGCTTGGCGATCGAGGACGGCGGCTTCGTGTTGGTGTTCGTATTCGTATTGGTGTTGGAGCCCTGGTTGCCGCTGGTCGTGGTGGTACTGCCCGTCGTGCCTGAACCGGTGCCCGTGCTGCCGCCACCCGGACCGCCGCCGGTCGACAGATTCGGGTTGCCACCGCCGGTCGTGACAGTGCCGTCACCGGTGGTGGTCCCGTCGCTCGTCAGCCCTGCGGGGCCGGCTCCACCTTGCGGCAGGTACGGCGCTACGCGCGCGCCACAGGCCGTGGCGATCACCGAGATTCCGATCAGCGCCGCCATCGAAAGGCGCCGCGCGCCGCGTGGTTTTGACATTGACGTCAAAAGTAATCTCCCGGACATTTGATGGCAAGAAACGTCGGCTCGCGCTCCGCCGCATCCGTCACCACGGTCAGGCGTCATTTCACCTCAGTTTCCGACCCGTGACAAGCAGACATGCGAAAACGGAAACGGTATTCTCATCTGCGGAATCAGTGCTATCGTTCCGTCGGTCGCCGAGTAGAGGAGCCGCCCCGATGCCGCACTTCACCAAGCCTGAGTCCGGGTCTTGGACCGAGCACTTCGGTCTCGCGACCGAGCCCGTCAACTACGACGACTCGATCTCACCGGAGTTCTACGCACTCGAGCAGGAAGCCGTGTTCAAAAAGACCTGGCTGAATGTCGGGCGAGTGGAGCAGCTCCCGAAGAACGGCAGTTTCTTCACCAAGGAGCTCGATGGCGCCAAGACCTCCGTCATCGTGGTGCGCAACAAGGACGGCGAGCTGCGGGCGTACCACAACATGTGCCGGCACCGCGGCAACAAGCTGGTGTGGAACGACTACCCGCGCGAAGAGACGGCCGGCATGTGCCGCCAGTTCACGTGCAAGTACCACGGCTGGCGCTACGACCTCGACGGAAAGCTGACCTTCGTTCAGCAGGAGAGCGAGTTCTTCAACCTGGACAAGGCCGACTACGGCCTCAAGAACGTTCTCGTCGACGAGTGGCAAGGCTTCGTCTTCGTGAACTTCGATCCCGACGCCGCTCCACTGAAGGAGTACATGGGGGCGCTCGGCGCCGGGCTGGAGGGCTATCCGTTCGGGCAGCTGACGCAGAAACACACGTACCGCGCGGAGATCGGCAGCAACTGGAAGCTGTTCATCGACGCGTTCATGGAGTTTTACCACGCTCCGGTGTTGCACTCGAAGCAGTCGGTCTCCGAGGAGGCCCGCAAGCTTCAGGGCGTCGGGTACGAGGCGCTGGCCTACGACATCGACGGTCCACACGCGATGGTGTCGTCATGGGGCGGCATGTCGCCGCCGAAGGACCTGAGCATGGTCAAGCCGATCGAGCGCGTGCTGCGAAGTGGTCTGTTCGGTCCGTGGGAGGGCCCGGATCTCGGCGAGCTGCCGGAAGGCATCAACCCGGCTCGGCACCCCGCCTGGGGCATCGACTCCTTCCTGTTCTTCCCGAACTTCATGCTGCTGATCTGGAAGCCGGGCTGGTACCTCACGTATCACTACTGGCCGACCTCGTACAACACGCACATCTTCGAGTGCTCCCTTTACTTCGAGCCGCCGAAGAACGCCTTCGAGCGGATCCAGCAGGAGATGGCGGTCGTCACGTTCAAGGAGTTCGGCCTCCAGGACGGCAACACGCTCGAGGCAACCCAGACGATGATCGAGTCGGGCGCTGTCACGGAGTTCCCCCTGTGTGACCAGGAGGTCATGCTCCGGCACCTGCACAAGGTGGTGCGCGGGTACGTCGCCGAGCACTCCGCCGCCCAAACCCAGGGTCACCCGACCGCTGCCCCGACGCCGGTCTCGGCCGCGAGCTGAGAAGGAGATCTGACATGGCCGTGCTTCCCGCCCAGTTCGCCTCGCTCGAGCCGTTCGCAGAGTGGGCGCTGCCGAGCGAGTTCGACCGTTACGGCAAGCGCATCGAGAGCTCGATGGAGGACATGCAGGCGTTCTACGACGCCGCGATGCCCGCACTCGAGTCCGGCACCGAGTACCTCAAGGGTGTTGCCCTCGACGGGATCTCGGAGGAGGACCGCAACCTGGTCTGGCTGTTCTGCTCGCTGGTTACGGTGTCGTTCCCGATCGAAGCTTGGCGGCAGGCACGGGTGCCTGACAGCGGCGCCTCATCGATCGACGTGGTGGTCGAGCCCGGCCCGTAGGCAGGTCCCACTAGGGTGGGTTCATGGCTAGAACCGCAGCGAAGAAGGCGCCCGCGCGGCGCACGACGTCCGCTCCCGCTCGCACGCCGGCCGCGGCGTCCTCCGCCGCCTCGAGCGTGACCGACCTCGCCGGTGGGTTGCAGAGCCTGCTGGGCGCGGTCGAGGGTGAGGTGCGCGCCGTGACCACCCTGAGCACCCAGATCGACAGCCTCGTCTCCGACCTCAACACCTTGCGGGAGGAGCAGGCGCAGCGGCTGCTTGCGCTCGACGCGCTGAGGGCATCGGCCAAGGACGGCGGTCTGACCTCGTTCCTCGACAAGCTGATCCGGCCGCGCCTGCCCAAGGTGCCCGAGGTGATCCCCGACCGCCTCGCCCGCTGAGGCTTACGAGCTCGAGATGACCTTCGTCTCCAGGTAGCCCTCGAGACCCTCGCGCCCTAGTTCGCGGCCGATGCCGCTCGCCTTCATCCCGCCGAACGGTCCGGCAGGGTCCATCGAGTACGGCTGGTTGATGCCGAACGACCCGGTTCGCACCTGCCGCGCGACGTCGAGGCCCCGTTCGTGGTCGGCCGTCCACACCGAGCCGGACAGGCCATAGTCCGAGTCGTTCGCGATTCGTACGGCGTCGGCGTCGTCGCGATAGGCGATCACCGACAGCACCGGGCCGAAGATCTCCTCGCGCGCGATCCGCATCCGGTTGTCGACCTCGGCGAACACCGTCGGCCGGACGTACCAACCGGAGTCGACGCCCGCCGGCATCTCCGCGCCGCCGGCGACCAGCCTCGCGCCGGATTTGATGCCGTCTTGGATGTAGCCACGGACGCGGTCCTGCTGTCGCTTCGCCACCATCGGACCGATCTCCGTGCTCAGATCTGTCGGGTCGCCGACCACGAGCCCGTCCACCATGGCAGCGACCGCGTCGACGTACTCCCCATGGCGTGACTCGGGAACCAGCACCCGGGTCTGTGCAACACAGGCCTGCCCGCTGTTCATCAGGCCCGCGATCTTCACACCTTCGGCAACCGTCGCGGGGTCGGCATCGTCCAGCACGATGGCGGCAGACTTCCCGCCGAGCTCGAGGCTCACGCGCTTGAGCTGCGAGCCGCAGCTCGCCGCGATCTGCCGGCCGACAGCAGTCGATCCAGTGAATGCCACCTTGTCGACGCCGGGGTGGCTCACCAGCAGTTCGCCGGTCTCGGCGCCGCCGGGCAGGATACTCACCGCCCCCGCAGGCAGCTCCAGCTCGTCGATAATCTCTGCGAGCAGCAGCGCGTCGAGCGGGGTCTCCGGCGCGGGCTTGATGATGATCGGGCAGCCCGCGACGAGGGCAGGCGCCAGCTTTCCGACGAGCAAGAACTGCGGCATGTTCCAGGGGATGATCGCGGCCACGACACCGACCGGCTCGCGGCGCACCAGCAGCTCACCGCCGAAGGCCCCCGCACGCCGTTCTTCCCACGGCAGAGCCTCGCCGATGTCCGCGACCGCGTTGAGCAACAGCATCGGAAGGGTGGCCTGCGCAAACTTGGTGAAGGCGGCAGGCGAGCCCATCTCGTCGGTGATGATCGCGGACATCTCCCGACGCCGTGCGCCATAGCGCTCGGCGAGCTTGCGGACGACCGCGAGCCGGTCGGCCGGCACGAGGCGCGGCCACGGCCCGTGGTCGAACGCCTCTCTCGCCGCGGCGACCGCCTGGTCGACCTCGGCCTTGCCGGCACTCGGCACGGACGCGATGACCCTCTCGGAGTGCGGCGACACGACGTCGATCGTGTCGCCGGCCTCGGGAGCGACCCACTGCCCCGCGACATATACCGCCTGGTGGTCCGCCACCACAACCTCCCGCCCCGCGCAGTCCACCAGCGAGATTGACCTTGCACGGAATGTAATTGCCGTTATCCTACACAAGAACGTGGTTCTCATCCGGCCTGGATGTGCGCCTGGTCCTGACACGGAGCGACATGACTGACGTGGACTTCGACGCCGTCGACTTCTTTCGCGGTGACGAGCTGATCCCGGATCCGTACCCCTACTTCCAGCACCTCCGCGACCGTTGCCCGGTCACCCGGGAGTCGCACCACGACGTCGTGATGGTGACCGGGTACGACGAGGCCTGCGCCATCTACGCCGACGCCGAGACCTGGTCGTCGTGCAACGCCGTGACCGGGCCGTTCCCAGGGTTTCCGGTCCCGCTCGAGGGCGACGACATCACCGCGCTGATCGAGAAGCACCGGGACGAGCTGCCGATGAGCGATCAGCTCCCGACGATGGACCCACCGAAGCATCGCGATCATCGAGCCCTCCTGATGCGGCTGCTCACCCCGGCGCGGCTTCGTGAGAACGAGGACGCGATGTGGAAGCTCGCCGACAAGCAGATCGACGAGTTCATCGAGCGTGGCAGCTTCGATGTCATCGCCGACTTCGCACAGCCGTTCACGATGCTGGTCATCGCCGAGCTGCTCGGCGTACCGGAGGAGGACTACGACACCTTCCGCGAACACTTGCAAGGGCGCGGCGGCAGTGCGGTGGGAAGCTCGCAGAAGGACGAGATGCAGCACAGCCCGTTGCAGTACCTGTACGACCGGTTCACCGAGTACGTCGAGGAGCGGCGCCGCGAGCCCCGGCAAGACGTTCTGACCGGCATGGCGATGGCAACCTTTCCCGACGGCAGCCTCCCTGAGCCGATCGATGTCGTGCGCGTCGCAGCCAACTTGTTCGCGGCCGGTCAAGAGACAACGGTGCGCCTGATCTCCACCGCGTTGTTGATCCTCGCCGAGCAACCGGACCTGCAGGACCTGATCCGAAACGAACGCGATCGCATCCCGAACTTCGTCGAAGAGGCGCTGCGCTACGAGAGCCCCGTCAAGGGGGACTTCCGGCTCAGCCGGGTGCCCACCTCGGTCGGCGGCGTCGACCTGCCGGCCGGCACGACCGTCATGGTCGTCAACGGTGCCGCGAACCGCGACCCCCGCAAGTTCGACTCGCCGGACGTGTTCAGCCTCGAACGCGGCAACTCACGACAGCATCTGTCCTTCGGCCGCGGCATTCACACGTGTCCCGGCGGGCCGCTCGCCCGCGCCGAGGGACGGGTCACGATCGAGCGCTTCATGGACCGGCTCGGCGACATCCGAATCTCAGCGGCCGCTCACGGACCCGCCGGCGCGCGCCGCTTCGAGTACCTGCCGACCTACATCCTGCGCGGGCTGCGCACCCTCGAGCTCGAGTTCACCGCGCTCTAGCCGGCTCAGGTCCGGCTGACGCCGAGAATGTTGGCGACCATCGCGGCCATCTGATCGGCCGCGACGTCGAAGTCGATGTCGAGGGCCCCCTGCACGAGCCATAGCTCGGCGAACCGCCCGGTCATCGAGTCGATCGCCGCCGCGGTCAGCGCCGGGTCGAGACTCTTGTCGGCAAGACCCCGGCGTTGCAACTGCTGGATCGACGTCGTGACCTCGTCGGAGTAGCGGCGATGCCGGCGCAGCATCAGCGCCTCGACATGCTCGTCGTACCTCGACACCTGTTCGATCAGGCCGATGAACTTCGCCTCCGCGCGATAGCTCGCGAAGTGCTGGCGGATCGCCTGCCGCAGCCGCTCGTACGGCGAGAGTTCCGAACCCGGTCGCAGGATGACGTCTGCCATCGCGGCGCCGAGCCGGTCGTGCACAGCCTCGGCGACCTCGTGGAAGATCTGCTCCTTGGACTCGAAGTAGTGGTAGAAGGACCCGTGCGACAGGCCGGCGCGCTCCGAGATGTCGGAGATCCGGGCGTTGAGGAAGCCGTCGGCCTCGAAGACCTCTTTCGCGGCATCGAGCAGCCGCGCCCGCGTGCGCGCCCCTTTCGACGAACGCGGCAACGCGACGTGCTCGGTCACCACCGGAGCGCTTGACGCCACGTGCCCTCCAATCCGTTCGAAACGATCTACGCAGACACCGTAACGCCCATCAGCTGGGCCAGATTTCCACCCATGATCTTGCGCACGGTCTCCTCAGGCAGGTGCTCGAGCTCCTTGGCGTAGCTGGCCGGGTCGGCAAGCCCTTCGGGATGCGGATAGTCCGAGCCGAATAGCACGTGGTCCTCGCCGATCAGCTCGGCGAGCGCGCCGAGGTCTTCCTCCCAGAACGGGCTGATGTAGATGTTGCGCTTCACCACATCGACCGGGTTCTCCATGAAGTCCTGCGGCATCTTCTTGTAGAGGTCTTTCATACCGCGCAGGAGCGGCTCGACCCAGCTGCTGCCGTTCTCGATCACCGCGATCTTCAGATCCGGGAACCGGGACAGTGCACCGTGGCAGACGAGGGCCGACACCGAGTCCTCGATCGGCCGCCAGGCCTGCAGCA
This sequence comes from Frankiaceae bacterium, assembly GCA_019239875.1. Lineage (GTDB taxonomy): Bacteria > Actinomycetota > Actinomycetes > JAFAQI01 > JAFAQI01 > JAFAZI01. The sequence goes on along the minus strand of JAFAZI010000186.1, from coordinate 12,518 downwards.
TGCGGAAGGCTTGCGGCTGGAACGGCAGCATCTCGCCCTTGCTGCCCATCCAGTCATCGGCGTACCGCTCGTAGCCGCTGTCGGAGGAGTGCATCGCGACGAGCAGGTTGTTGTCGACGATCTTCTGCCAGACGGGGTCGAACTCCGGCAGACCGAACGACCGCGACCCGCGGAGGCCGGGCACCGGCGCCGGGCGGATCAGCACGACGCGCGCGCCGCGCTCGATCACCCAGTCGAGCTCCTCGAGCGCCTTGTCGACGATCGGCAGCGTGATCACGGGCGTCGTGAAGATCCGGTCCTCGTAGTTGAACTGCCAGGTCTCGTACAGCCACTCGTTGAGGGCATGGATCACAACGTGGATCAGTTCCGGGTCGTCGCGCATCCGTTCTTCGACGAGACTCGCGAGGGTCGGGAACAGCAAGGTCTTGTCCAGTCCCTGCTCGTCCATCAACGCCAGCCGGGCCGCCGGGTCGCGGAACGCCGGGATCGCGCGCATCGGCTCGCCGAAGATCGCGCGCCGGTCCTTTCCGTCAGGGTTGCCGACGCGGTAGTACTCCTCCATCGCGCCGGGGCGCGCCACGACCTCGAAGGTCGGGTTCGGGATGTACTCGCTGATCTGCCCGCGAACCACGATCTTCTTCCGGCCGTTGACCTCGACGTACTGGATGGCCTTCTTGTACGCATCCGGCAGGAACTTGGTCAGCGCCTCTTCGGTCTCGTACAGATGGTTGTCAGCATCGAAGAGGGTCAGATCGGCGGGAATCGGCATAGTTTCGAGAGTAAACGTTTTTTGACACCGACGTCAATATCAGTACGTCGGCCTGACGGCACCGCTCAACGAGGGCCAAAACGATGTGCGCCGTCGATCCGGATGACCTCGCCGTTGAGGTAGTCGTTGGCGATCATGGACTCGACCAAGTGCCCGTACTCGGCCGGCCGACCCATCCGCTTCGGGAACGGGATGCCCTGGCCGAAGTGCTCGGTCGCCTGCTCCTCCGGCATCCCGAACGCTGGCGTGAAAAACGTCCCGGGGGCGATGGTGAGGACCCGGATCCCCATCGGCGCGAGGTCGCGGGCCGCAGTGAGCGTCATCGCGATGACGCCACCCTTCGCCGCGGCGTACGGCACCTGTCCGATCTGGCCCTCATAGCCCGCAATGCTCGCCGTCGTGACGATGACGCCGCGACCACTCTCACCCTCGGGCTCGCTCGCCGCCATCGCGGCCGCTGCCAGGCGCATGACGTTGTAAGTGCCGGTGAGATACGGCTCGAGCGTGTCGCGGAAGCCCTGGAGCTCCAGCGGCGAGTTGTCCTTCTTCACGATCCGCCCGGCCAGCACGTACCCACCATGTGCGGTGACCGCGGCACGAAGCGGGCCGCGTTCCTGCGCGGCGGCGATCGCCGCGGTGATGTCCTCAGGCTCGGACACGTCGACCTTGACGTACGTCGCGTTGCCACCGAGGTCGTCGGCGAGCGCCTTGCCCTTGTCGTCGGCCACGTCGGCCACGACCACGGCCGCCCCCGCCGCTGCGAGCGCGCGACAGGTCGCCTCGCCGAGACCACCCGCTCCCCCGGTGACGATCACACTGTTGCCAGAAAGGCGCACGACAAAGCTCCCTCGATAGATCTACGGAAATCACGTTTACTGTAGCCGGTAACGCCGTTATCAAAGTGAGGTGCTGTGGCGACCTATGTTCTCGTCCATGGCGGCGGGCACGGCGGCTGGTGCTACCAGAAGGTCGCGCGGCGGCTTCGCGCCGCCGGGCACGAGGTGTACGCGCCGACCCTGACCGGCTGTGGTGAGCGCGCCAACTCGCTGACCGCCGACGTGGATCTCGTCACCCACATCACGGACGTCGTCGAGCTGTTGCGCTACGAGGACCTTCGCGACGTCATCCTCGTGGGCCACAGCTATGGCGGGATGGTCATCACGGGGGCCGCCGACCGCGCCAACGACCGGATCGCGAAGCTCGTCTATCTGGACGCTGCCAACCCCAAGAACGGCGAGTCGCTCGCCGACGTGTCGGGGTTTCTCATGGACATGGCTCGGCAGATGGGGCAGGTGGTCGACGGCGTCGAGCTGGTCCTGCTCCCCGACCCGATCATGGCCGGTCACTACGGCATCACCGATCCTGACCAGGCCGCGTGGCTCACCGAGCGGCTCACGCCACATCCGTGGAAGTGCTTCGAACAGAAGCTCAACCTGACGAACGAGCCTGCGCTCTCGGCGATCCCGCACTTCCACATCGTCTGCACCTCGACCCTGGAGAGCCGGGATCAAGCCTTGATGGGCACGGCTGAAGCCGAGGGTCGACTGTGGTCGATCGACACGGGCCACGACCTGATGCTGACCGAGCCGCAGGCCGTCGCCGACGCGCTGCTCGAAATCAGCGACTACCGATCGCCACGATGACCTTTCCGATGGCCTTCCCGTCACCAACATGACGAAGTGCAGCAACGCTGTCCTCCAGGCCGAACGTCTGCTCGACATGAGGGTTCGCCTTGCCGGACGCCAAGAGGTCGAGCAGCTCCGCCTCGTTGCGCAGCATCTCCTCGGTGTGGTTGCCCATGAAGCTCATGAACTCGAAGCCCTTGATCGAGATGTCCTTGAGCAGCACCAGATTCAACGGGATTCTCGGAATCGTGCCTGACGCGAACCCCACCGTGATGAACCGGCCGCCCGCGCGCAACCGACGCAACGCCGCCTCGCTGAGCTCTCCGCCGACGGGATCGATCACCACGTCGGCGCCGCCGGTGACTTGAGCCTTGAGCTGGTCGCGAAGATCGCCGTCGCGGTAGTTGATCAGCCGCGTCGCACCGACGCTTCGAGCCGCCTCGAGCTTCTCGGCGGAGGACGCCACTGCCGTCACGGTCGCGCCGAGGACGGCGCCGAGCTGCACCGCGGCAAGCCCCACGCCGCCGCCGGCGCCGAGGACGATCAGCTCCGCCCCTGGCTGGATCGCCGCGACGGATCGCAGCGAGTGGTACGCCGTACGGTGCGCGACACCGAACCCGGCGGCGGTCACCTCATCCACTCCAGCCGGGATCTTCGTGAGGACCGCGGCGGGTGCCACGACCTCCTCCGCGAATGCACCCACCATGACCGAGCCGAAGACACGGTCGCCGACGGCAAAGCCATCGACGCCGTCAGCTACCTCAGTGATGGTCCCGGCGAACTCACTGCCCGGGACGAACGGCGTGGGCGAGCTGATCTGATACTGATCGGCGACCACGAGCACGTCAGGGAAGTTGACCGCCGCGGCAGCGACGCGCACGCGAACGCAGCCCATCGTCAGCTCCGGCGGATCGATGTCCTCCATCACCACGACCTCAGGCCCGCCGTACTCGCGGCACATCGCGGCGCGCATTCGCTACTTTCCGGTCCAGTTCGGCGCGCGCTTCTCGACGAACGCGGTCGCCCCCTCACGCGCATCGTCGCTGGCAAAGACGCGCCGCTGCCACTCCGCCCGCCGCGCCTCGATCGCCGCGTCACCGTCGGCCGCGGCCCGCACCAGTTCCTTCACGGCGCGGAGCCCAAGCGGACCGTTGGCGGCGATCCGGCGCGCGTAGTCGAGCGCCGTCGACATCAGGTCCGCTGCCTCGACCACTCGGTTGATCAGACCCAGCTCATACGCGCGCGCAGCGTCGATGAAGTCGCCGGTCAGGTTCAGCTCGAGGGCGACGACCAGCGGGATCCGGGTGCCGAGCAGCGTCCCAGCGCCAGCCGGGAACAGGCCGCGCTTGACCTCAGGCAAGCCGAACCGAGCGGTCGACGCCGCAACGATCACGTCGCAACCGTGGAGCAGTTCAAGGCCGCCACCCACCGCCGTACCATTCACCGCTGCGACGACCGGGACCTCCAGCCGCCCGTACATCAGGCGGTTGAAGGCTTCGAGGTCAGCCGGGTCGAGCCCGCCGCCGCCGGCCGCGAACTCCTTGAGGTCCATGCCGGCGCAGAACGTCGAGTCGCCGGTCGCGGTCAGCAGGAACACTCGGATGTCGTCGGAGGACTCGGCCTCGGTGACGGCGGCAGCGAGGCTGCCGAGCAGCGCGGTCGACAGCGAGTTCTTCCGCTCGGGCCGGTTGATGCGCGCGACGAGCACGTTGCCGTCGCGCTCAACGATCAGGTCATCGGTCATGGTCAGGCTCCGTACGACGTGGACTCGGCGAGGTCGGCAGCATCTTGCATCAGGCTCAGCACGATGGGCCCGAACGCAAGCAGCTTCTCGTCGTTGCCGGCCCGCTGGAACCCTTGCTCGAGAACGATCGCGAGCTTCCAGCGAGCCAGGATCACGTAGTAGTCGATGTCGTCTACCTGTCGGCCCGCGACGTGCGACCAGTGAGCAAGCACCTCGTCGCGGCTCGGCATACCCCGCATGTCGACGTAGCTGAGCGCCGCATCGTCGGAGGTGTCGGCGGGCCACGACTGGATCATCCACGCGAGGTCGAGCTTCGGGTCGCCTACCGTGCCCATCTCCCAGTCGACGATCGCGGCGAGTCGGGCTGGCGCACCGTGGTGATACATGACGTTCGCGAACTGGTAGTCGCCGTGCATCAGGCCGGGCACGAAGTCCAGCGGCCGGTGGCGACGCAGCCACCCGGACGCGTCGTCCAAGCCCGGGATCTCCCGGCCCTTGATCCGCTCGAGGAAACCGGTCCAGCGCTCGACCTGCCGCTCGTGGAAGCCATCGGGACGGCCGAGGTCCTGGAGACCCTTGGCCTGCCAGTCGACCTTGGACAGCAGCGCGATGCCCTCGGCGAGCTGGAACGCGAGCCCGCGCCGAGCCTCCAGATCGACGTCGAACGGTGACGGCCACTTCGCATCGACCAGCCCCATCGGCGACCAGCCGTCGACGTACCCCATCAGGTAGAAGGTGCGGCCGAGGATCGACTTGTCCTCGCAGACCGCCACCGCCGGCGTGTGCGGAACGTCGGTGCCGGTCAGCGCTTCGATGATTCGCCACTCGCGGAGGATGCCGCCGTCCCGGCTCTCGGGCGCCTCGGGTGGCGGGATCCGTAGCGCGGCGTCGAGTGGGCCGCGCCGGACGCGGAAGATCGCGTTCTGCGAGCCGCCGGAGATGTAGCTCGCTTGGATCGGCTCGCCCTTGCCCGGGACGTCTTGGCCGTCGAGCCAGCCCGCAAGCCGGTCGACGTCGATGGTCGGGTTGTCGCTCACAGGTTGCCCACCTCGTGCTCCAGGAACTCGGCGTACTTCTCGCGCGCCGCGTCGCGAAGCTTCGGGATGTGACGCGTCGGCCACATGTCCTCGGTCGGCCGGTAGTCACGCAGCACCTGCTTGGCGACCGTGACCTTGTGCACCTCGGTCGGGCCATCGGCCAGCCCCATGACGCCGGCACCGATGATCATGCGACTGAAGGGCATCTCGCTGCTGATGCCGAGCGCTCCGTGGATCTGCATGGCGCGCCAGGCAATGTCGTGCAGGACGCCCGGCATGAGGACCTTGATCGCGGCGATGTCCTTGCGCACCTTGCGGTAGTCGTTGTGCTTGTCGATCGACCACGCGGTGTAGAGGACCAGCAGCCGGAACTGCTTGAGCTGCGCGTAGGAGTCGGCGATGTAGCCCTGGACGAACTGCTTGTCCGCGAGCAGCGAACCGGCAGTGCTGCGACTCAGCGCCCGCTCGCACATCATGTCGATGGCGCTCTGCGCCAGACCGATCGTGCGCATCGCGTGGTGGATGCGGCCACCCCCGAGGCGGGTCTGTGCGATCGCGAAGGCCTGGCCCTCACCGCCGAGCATGGCCGCCTGCGGAACCCGCACGTTCTCGTAGTGGATCAGGGCGTGCGAGCCGTGATCACCCTCCTCCGCCCCCAGTCCGACGTTCCGGACGATGTTGACCCCGGGAGTGTCCGCCGGCACCAGGAACATCGAGGTGCCGCGATAGACGTCGACGTCAGGGTTCGTGACCACCATGACGATGAAGAACGAGGCGGTCTTCGCGTTGGAAGAGAAGAACTTCCAGCCGTTGATCACCCACTCCTCGCCGTCCTTGACGGCCTGGGTGGTGAAAGTCGCCGGATCCGCACCGCCCTGCGGCTCGGTCATCGAGTAGCAGGAGAAGATCTCGCCGTCGAGCAGCGGCCGAAGGTAGCGCTCCTTCTGCTCCGGGGTCCCGTAGTGGGCGATGATCTCGGCATTGCCGGTGTCTGGTGCCTGACAACCGAAGACGATCGGCGCCCATTGCGACCGACCGAGAATCTCGTTGAGCAGCGACAGCTTCAACTGCCCGTAACCGACGCCGCCGAGCTCGGGACCGAGGTGGGTCGCCCACAGTCCCTGTTCGCGCACCTGCGTCTTGAGCGGATCGATCGCTTTGCGCCGGGTGTCATCGAGCGGGGTGAACTCCAGCCCTGGCCAGATCAGGTCGAGCGGCTCGACATGTTCCGTGACGAACGCGTCGGCCCAGTCGAGCTTTGCCTGGAAGTCCGGCTCGGTCTCGAAGTCCCATCCCATTGTGACTCCCTCCTGTGGCGTGCAAGAATATGGTTCTTGTGACTCAGAATGCAATTCCAGACGGCGACGTCGCAGCTCGAATCGCGCAACGGACGCTGGCGAATCGCGGCGAGGACTACGCGGACGAGGTACGGCGAATCCTCGACACTGCACTCGCGCTGATGCACTCGCTGGGCACCGCCCGCAAGCCGCGCGTGTCAGACATCGTCGCGGCGGCCGGCGTCTCGAACGACGCCTTCTACCGGTACTTCTCCTCCAAGGACGCACTCGTCACCGCTCTTCTCGAGGACGGCGCGGAGCGCCTGACCCGCTATCTGTCCCACCAGATGGCGAAGGAACCGACCCCGCAGGGGCAGCTCCGGCGGTGGGTCGACGGCGTGCTGTCCCAGGCCGACGGTGAGACGGGCAACCGAACCCTCGCAGTGCTCTGGAACGGTGGTGAGGTCGCCGACGCCGCCGGGCGCCACTTCGCTGCCAGGCCCGTCGCCGCCCTGCTACGCGAGCCGCTGCGAGCGCTGGGCTCAAAGCGCCCAGAGCTTGACGCAGCGCTCGTGGCCCACGCCGTACTCGGGTGCCTGTCGGACCATCTGTGGGAGCGCACCCGACCCAGCGCCGCCGAACGCAAGCGGATCCTCGAGTTCTGCCTCAAGGCGGCTGCGGGCTGAGTCCTCCGCGCGCATAGAGTTCCCGTGTGGCCGACCGGGTGAGTGTGACTGTCGAATCGGGCGTTGCCGACGTCCGGATGGTGCGCGCGGAGAAGATGAACGCGATCGACCCCGCGATGTTTCTCGCGCTTGCGGAGACCGGCGAGGAGTTGAAGTCGCGACGGGATGTCCGTGCGGTCGTGCTCTCCGGTGAGGGCAGGGCGTTCTGCGCGGGCCTCGACATGGACAGCATGCAACAGCTCGCCGCACCCTCGAACGATTCGCGAGACACCGTGCTCGACGACGCCGCGAAACGCACGGCGGCGGGCGCCAACCTCGCGCAGCAGGCTTGCTATGTGTGGCGTGAGGTGCCGGTCCCCGTCATCGCCGCGGTTCACGGCGTCGCGTACGGCGGGGGGTTCCAGCTGACCCTCGGCGCGGACATTCGAATCGTCGCACCTGATGTCCGGCTCGCGATCATGGAGATCAAGTGGGGGCTGGTTCCTGACATGAGCGGGATCGTGCTGCTGCGGCGACTGGTCCGCGACGACGTCGCTCGGGAGCTGACGTGGACCGGCCGGATCCTCGATGGTGAGGAGGCCGTCCAGCTCGGCATCGCCACCCGCGTGGCCGACGACCCACGCGCCGCCGCCCTGGCGATGGCGAGGGAGATCGCCTCGAAGAGCCCAGATGCCATCCGTGCCGGCAAGCGCTTGCTCAACCTGGCGCAGACCGACGCGACCGCAGCCGAGATCTTCCTTGCCGAGAGCTCGGAGCAGCGCGCGCTCATCGGAGGTGCGAACCAGATCGAGTCCGTCATGGCGAACTTCGAGAAGCGACCGCCGGTTTTCAATGACTAACAGCGTCAACCCACCAGCTCAGGCGGCGTTAATTGGTGCGTTCCGCAGGGCAGTGAAGTGGCATGTCTACTGACCTGTCGACCAGTTCCCGAGGCCGCCGCCGATGGCTCATCCCGCTCATCGTCGTGGTGGTCATCGGTCTCGTGGTCGTGCTGCCGATCGTCGGGTCGTACAACTCACTGGTCAACAAGGACCAGGCGGTCGACACGCAGTTCGCGAACGTCCAGGTCCAGCTGCAGCGCCGCGTTGATCTCATCCCCAACCTGTCGAACAGCGTCAAGGCCGCGCTCGGCCAGGAGCGCGCCGTGTTCGGCGAGATCGCGCAGGCGAGAACTCAGTACGGGTCGGCGGGCAGTGCAGATGCAAAGGTCGCCGCGGCCAACCGGATGGAAAGCGCCCTCTCCCGGTTGCTCGTCATCGTGGAGCAGTATCCGAAGCTCCAGAGCAACCAGCAGATTCGAGATCTGATGGTGGAGCTCGAAGGCACCGAGAACCGCATCGCCCAGGAGCGCCGGGACTACAACGTCGCCGTCAACGACTACAACACCTCGGTTCGTCACTTCCCTGGGAGCATCACCGCCGGCATCTTCGGTTTCGACCGTCGCCCACCGTTCGAAGCGACCCCTGGCTCGCAGACCCCTCCGACCGTCGACCTCGAGCCGTCGTCGCCCCCCGCGTCCTCCGGTTGACGATGTCAACCCTTCGCCGCTGGCTTCCCGTGGCGACCCTGATCGTCACCGTCAGTGCCCCGGCGACCGTGGCGCTGGCCGACGCAGGCGCTGGATTCCCCGAGCCGTCGGGCTATCTCGTGGATGCGGCGAACCAGATACCCGACGCGCAGCAACAAGCGCTGGAAACCGAGCTGGAGGCGTACGCGGATCGCAGCGGCCACCAGCTCGCAGTGGCCGTCGTGGACAGCACCGGCGGAGCCAGCATCGAGAACTACGCGAACGACCTGTTCGGCTACTGGGGTGTCGGCAGCGCCGCGCGCGACGACGGCGTTCTGATCGTGGTCGCGACCGGCGACCGCCAGTTGCGCATCGAAGTGGGGCGAGGACTCGAGCCGGAGCTCACCGACATCGAGGCGGCCGACGTCGTTCGGGAGCAGATGGTGCCGCGACTGCAGGACGGTGATCTCGTTGGCGCGATTCGCGACGGCGAACGGGCAGTGCGGCGTGACCTCGGCGACACCGCGCCGAACGCGACCGGCGGCGGCAACGCCACCGACTTCAGCGGGTTCGGCGGCGGCGAGGCGGCACCGCAGCACCACTCGGGCTTCTCGTTCGTTCCCCTGCTTCCCCTCCTGGTCATCGGATTCATCCTGCTGACGTCAATCGGCCGACGCCGCGGCCGGCGCGGCGGGTTCTTCCCGATCTTTGTCGGCACTGGCTGGGGCGGTGGATGGGGCGGTGGCGGTTGGAGCGGCGGCGGCGGTGGCGGCGGCTTCGGTGGCTTCGGTGGCGGCTCCTCCGGGGGAGGTGGCGCCAGTGGCAGCTGGTAGGCAGCTGAGCAAGAGCGACCGCGGCCGACTCGAACGCGCCGTCTCGGGGGCAGAGGCCGCCACGGGACTTCAGTTCTGCGTCTACCTCGGTCCGGCGGACGGTGACCCAAGAGCGCACGCCGAGCAGCTGTTCGCCGCAGCGCGCGCCAGAAGCCGGCCGGCCGTGATGCTCTACGTCGCGCCGGAGGCTCGGCAGGTCGAGTGCGTCGTCGCTCCGGAGGTCACCGATCGCATCACCGATGGCACTGCGCAGGCTGCGGTCGACGTCATGCTGCCGGTGCTCGCGCGCGGCGACGTGGTGCGAGGTTTGTCGGAGGGCATCCGCGTGCTGGCTGACGGCGCCGGTCCGCGTCGAGGCGACGAGTCGAACGAGGAGCTGCCGGACGTCATCGGCTGAGCCGCGATCCAGTGGCGGCTCTCGGACGAGAGGCGAGTCAGGCGAACTCGGGGATGACCTCGTTCTCGAACAGCCGAAGACTTTCCCAGGCCAGCTCGGGGGGGATGCCGCCGCACATCGGGTGTAGCAACGCGAACGCGAAGGGGGCCGCCTTCAGCTCCGCCACGTACTCGGCGGGGGTCAGGACCGCGTACTCGCCGTTCGCCCGGAGCTCGTCGACGTCCGACACGATGCGATAGGGACCGTCCCCGTCGTTCTGCGCGAGCCAGGCACCGTAAGCGTTGGTCTCGTGAAGGAAGTACGGCGCGAACCGCTCCCATCCGGCGTCAGCATTCTCGGCGAGGGCGACGGTCCGGTTGGCACCGATCGGGCACGGCCCGGGATCTTCCCGGCCGAGGACTTTCAGCTCGTCGCGATAGAACTCCCACGAGTCGGGCGTTGCCGGCAGGAAGCCGTCGGCGATCCGCGCCGCTCGCCGCGCCGCCGCCTCGCTGCTTCCCCCGAGGGTGATCCCGGGACCACCCGGCCGGTACGGCGGCGGCGTCACCTGTACCTTCCGGCCGCGGAAGTCGAACGGCTCGCCGGTGAACGCCGCCTTCAGGGTGTGGACCGCCTCGGTGACCCTCGCGCCGCGCTCGTTGCTCGGCACGCCGTACATCTCGAACTCCTCGCGCACGTAGCCACCAGCGACGATCAGATCGATCCGTCCTTTGCTCAACTGATCGAGGACAACGAGATCTTCGGCGAGGCGGATCGGGTCGTAGAACGGAGCGATCAGCGCCGCGACCATGAAGCGGACGTTGGTGGTGCGAGCTGCCATCGCCCCCAGCATCGGCAACGGGCTCGGCAGGTAGCCGTCCGGCGACCCATGGTGCTCGGAGAGGGTGACCGTGATCGCACCGAGCCGGTCCGCCCACTCCGCCATCTCGACCGCCGCCGTGTAGCGATCGGCCATCGAGGTGTTCGCGAACGAAGGGTTGCGGAAGTCGAAGCGCAACCCGAACATCAGGCTCACCGTGACTCGTCCTTGGTGAAGTCGACCCGCAACCGGGTCAGCTTCGAGGTCGCGATCAACCACTCTCCATCGCGCTTCTCGTAGGTCTCGTGGTAGTGCCCGTATCCAGCCATGCAGGTGCCGTCCGGGAAGCGGATCAGATCCTGGAGGGCCCAGATGCCGGTCGCCGTCGTTTCCGACGTGAGCGATATCTCCGGCATGTGACCGTGATGGACGGTCACCGCGTCCGCGAGGGTGGGCTCGAGGAATGACATGAACTCGTCGGCGCCGGTGACCACTCCACCACCGGCCTCACTGGTGTCCATCGTCACGTCATCCGTGAACACCTGGCGCATGCCCGCCCAGTCCTTGGTGTCCATCGTGCGGAAGTAACGTGCCTTCAGCTGTTTGATGGCTTCGATGTCGTCCACGCGATTCACCCTCCCCGGTTTGCCGGTCTACTCCTGCAGGCTCAGCGCCTGCCGCGGACAGCTCTCGACCGCCTGGCGAACGGTGTCGAGATCCTCGGCGGCGACCTCGATCGAGTGAACGATCAGGTGGTCGGTGTCGTCGAGCTCGAACCGGTCGGGGTCGACCGCCGTACACACCCCGTGCGCCTCGCACAGCTCCGCGTCATGCACCAGCTTCATGGGTTCCATTCTCCTGTTCTCCGACAACTTCGACCTCGCACCGGGCAACGATCCGGTCCGACGCAACTCCGATCGCGAGCTCGTAACGACCCGAGTCAAGCGTCCAGCCACCGGACTGGGATCGCCAGTACGCGAATGCACGATCGCCCACCGACAGGTCAACGCGGGTGGACTCGCCCGGCTCCAGCCACACCCGCGCGAAGTCCTTCAACTCCTTGACCGGTCGCTCGGCCGACGCTGGCGGCACCACGTAGAGCTGCACCACCTCTGATCCGGGCCGGGTGCCGGTGTTGGTCACCGGCACCTCGACGCGGAGCGTCTGTCCCCGGCGGAAGGTCGACTCGGACACCGTCGGCGTACCGACGTCAATCGTCGTGTAGGACATGCCGTGGCCGAAGGCGAACCGTGGCTCGACGTTGCGGTGCTCGTAACCGCGGTAGCCCATGAACACGCCCTCGGCGTAGGTCACCCTTCCCGCCTCGCCCGGGAAGTTGCCGTACGACGGGTTGTCGGAGAGCCGGCGCGGGATCGTCGTCGGCAAGCGGCCGCCCGGCTCGGACTCACCGAGGAGGACGTCGACGACAGCCGGTGCCATCTCCTGCCCACCGAACCAACACTGCACAACGGCGGCCACCTCCTCCGCCCATTCCATGTCGACCGGAGCCCCCGCGTTCACGACCACGACCGTCCGGGGGTTCACCGCGGCGACCGCGCGGATCAGCTCCGCCTGCCGGCCGGGCAGCTCCATCGTCTCGCGGTCGCGGGTCTCGGTCTCCCATTCCTCGGTGGTGCCCACGACAACCACCGCCAGGTCGGCTCCGGTGGCAGCCGCGACGGCTGCGTCAATGAGGGGATCAATCTCGACGGTTCGGGATCCGACTCGGAAGCCGGCGATCGGCGTCGCGACCTTTGCGTACTCGACCACGACGTCCACCGGCACGCCGGCCGACACCGACCGCCGCGCCGTCAGCTCCCGACTGGCCATGCCGAAGAAGTCAG